>CAZWZW010000038.1:0-19646 GCA_964639125.1 uncultured Verrucomicrobiota bacterium | reverse complement strand
AGATGAATCGCTACATAATCGCCATCAATGGATGCTCGTGGACCATCAGCCTATAAGCCGGGTTTCAGCTTTTTTTTCGTAACATCTGGCAAGGTGGTGATGGCATTCCGCTTTAATTCATCGGTTGTATGCTGGTAAATCGCATGTACGGCCGAGCTGTTATGTCCCACAAGTTCCATGACGACGATCTGAGGAACCTTATTAGCTGCACACAGCGAGACGAAACTATGTCGAAGCGAATGGAAACCATACAGGACCGTAACGCGTTTTCCTCGTTTTCCCTCGACGCTTTCCGTTGTGGTGATACCGGCGTTGGTGAACACATCCTGAATCGGACGGGATATGTTCGAGCCGTTCCTCGTATAGAGATCGGATAGTTCGGGGAGAACATACACTGCGTTCACATCCGCTTGTTCCTTTGAGGCAATCAGGACGGCATGCAGAATATTGTGAAGAGGAATGTTCACGGGTTTCTGCAGCTTCTTGGTTTTATTGGGGATCTTAACGATCCGGGCGTATTCGGTTCCGAGATCTATAATCTCATCCCATCGGAGCATGGCAGCATCACCTAGGCGAAGTCCTGTGTATAAGCCAATCAGGAAGAGGATCTTCATTTCTCCCTTTGCTTCCTCGACGACGTTCTCCAACTGGTCGGGAGTCAGCATTTTTTTACTCACGGAACTAACCTGCAGTTTGTCGATATTCTTCCACACGTTATCGCTAAGGCCGGCATTTCCTTGGACCAGGTTAAATAAGCATCTCAAGAAGATGAGGTTTCGGTTATAGGTGCCTTCTGCGACATTCGTGCCCCATAGGTAAGTCATGTACTGATCGGCCATTCTCGGGGTGATTTCATGCAGATACTGGGTGCCTGGGTGTTTGTCATCCAGCCATTTGATGAAGCGTTTCCAATAACCCTCATATTGTTTGATGGTTTGTTCGGATGGGTTCCGCTTTTTCGGTTTGGATTTATAGAGTGCAAAGGCATCGGATAGGAGAAGTTTTTCCAGCGTATCAGAGAGTAGTTCCTTGGCGAGTTCCTGTCGGATCCGATCCTGTTTATCCAGTGGTTGATTGCCGATTTCTTCTTTGAGACGGACAAATAAATCGGTGTAACTTCCTGAGCCTTTGATTTCGCTTATACGGTTGGCCATGACTTTCTTGGCGGCATTCTTATTGTCCTTTCCGGTGCTTTCCTGATACCGAACACCGTTGTGTTGAAAGCGCATCCACCAATGAGGTGATCGTTGTTTTTGATACAAGGTTGCCATGGTGTAGAACTCCTGCTATATATCTGCCCGCTTTGTTCGAAAGAACCTAGGTAGATTGGGGGTAAACGGCGTAAAGCTCAACCTCAAAGTGGCTACTCTGTGGCTACACTAGCTAGGAGGGGAGTGTGGCAAAAGTCATAACCCCTTGGTATTCAACAATGCCCTGATAGCTCAGCTGGATAGAGCAACGCACTTCTAATGCGTAGGTCCCAGGTTCGAATCCTGGTCAGGGCGCCACTCTTATTTTATAAATCCCTTGTCTTTGAGGGAGAGCCCAAGAATCTTTCCAGCGGACAGCCGTCGCATTTTGGGTTGGTGTTACAGTGCTCCTTGCACAGCCTAACGATCAACGCGTGGTACTCGTTGTAGAGCTGGACATCCTCGGGAAGGTTGTCGGTAAAGAGCTTGGCAACCGAATCATACGAGGTCTCCTTCTTGCACCAACCGTGGCGAGAGCAAACGCGTTTTGTATAGGCATCGACCACGAAGACCGGCCGCTTCCCTGCGTAAAGCAAAATGCTGTCGGCCGTCTCGGGGCCAACCCCTTTCCACGAAAGCAGCTCTTTGCGGAGGGTGGGGGTGTCCATGGCAAATAACTTGTTGAGCGATCCGTCGAAGCGTTCGCGGAGGGTTGAAACCATGCTTTTTATGTAGCATGCCTTTTGGTTGAAGTAACCCGCAGGGCGAATCCATTCGGCAACCTGTTCCTCTGTCGCCTGTTCCAAGGTCGGCATGTTCAGCGCGTTGTTTTTGCAAAGGTTGTCAATCGCCTTCTCGACATTCGTCCATGCCGTATTTTGCGTCAGGATCGCACCGAGCATCATTTGCAGTCGGGTTCTGGCCGGCCACCAGTGCTGCTCGCCCCACCGGGCGAATAAGGCATCGTAGGATTGCTGGATGCGCGGATTCATGGCATTAGCTTCGGGATGATAGCAGTGACCGCCGATTGTTTTGGGTTTTATCGGTGGCAGGAAGATCCATCATAACCTTACGACATAAACTATTTATGCTGTCCAACGTTTTTGCATAAATTGCCCGCACCCGAATAAACAAAAGCCGAGAGCAACATCGGGTCTCGGGGTGTTGGTTTTTTTCACCAACTTACTCCGCTTTGTTTTGAGTGCCCTCGGTCGGGGTATCTTTTATCCCTTGTTTCCGTTTGCGCTTTTCTTCCTGTTTTTTCTTCCTTGCGATCTCTTTTTGACGCTTTTCGTATGAATAGTTGGGTTTAGCCATTTGAACTCCTGATTTAATGGGTTGGAATTGTATACCGTATATGTGCGCAATCTCTCGAACCTAAACCGGGACCTTCTTTTCGAGACAGGACACTTAGAACTTATAGAGCACACTGGTCAGCAGCGCCCGGTCATAATAGCCGCGGTCGTCATAGTTGACGTCGGTATCGCGGTCCAGGCGATATTCCATGCGCAAAAACACATCCCGGATCAATTTGTTTTCGAGTCCACCTGAAAACACAAAGTGATAGTCTCGGGCATTGCCTAGATGTGTATATTTCTGGAAAAGCGTCATGGAATGAATCAACTGCCAGCGCAGAGATTGGTCCAGAATAAATTTTCCGTCTGTATTCGAGAAGTCATTCTGAAGACGGTTATATGCGTGATAACCGCCCCCCACAGACGTGCTTAAAATTAGTTTCGGAGGCTTATTGATCCATTTAATGCCCAGTTCTGCCGTTTGGAGATATTCACGTTCAATACCGCGCCGGAAGTCGCGTTGATATAGCGTTTTTGATGTAATAAAATAGGTTTTGGTAAAATTGTGCTGATATTTTTGTGTTAAATTCAGGTAGTCATCGTTTTTGCGCAAATCGGTTCGACTGTACCGGTAGGTCCAGTCCCAGCGCAGGTTGTTGCTGAGTCCTTTCCACTTTAAGTTCCCGTAGACTCTATACGTTTCAAATTTCTGGTTTTGTTCAATCAGTTTGTCGCCCGATCGACGCAGACTGTTGGATTCACGCATGGCGATGGACAGTCCTGTCTGCCCCGACCAGCTATCCTTGTCCTTCGGGTTTTCCTTTGCTGGGCCGGGTTTCTTTGCCGCAAACGTCGGTTTCGGGGGCTTTGGCTCGGGGACGATTGCGGCCGTTGGAACCGTGATCTCGCCTAACATTGGATCTTCAATATGGATTTCTGCAATGTCTCGGGCACTCAGCGCCACAGAGCCAAACGCCGGAGATTTGAAATAAACTTCCTGGGCATTCTGTTTCAATATCGTGCCCGTCATTATGTCGCCGTTTTTAAGCACAAGTGTGTCTTGAGCAAAGCCGGTGGCGCCGCAAACGGCAAGGACTAGATGGAGTATGCATTTTTTCATTTAATAATTTTTGTCCACTCGTTAAAAAACCGGCAGCAAGCTACCGGTTTGGCGGGAGCGATTCAATCCCGCATAGTCCCGAAAAGCATGTTTTATAAAAGAACGATGCTCAACGGGGAATTATGACACATTAGCGGGCTGGCGGGGCATGGATGCAGGCTTTGTGCAACGCGTGTGCTGCTTCCATCCACACCTCCGCAAAGGTTGGGTGAGCGTGAACGGTATTGCCCAGTTCGGCCACCGTCAGCTCTTCACGAATGGCAATCACCATTTCGCTGATAAGATCGGTGGCATGCGGCCCGGCACACTGCGCGCCGAGTATGCGGTCCGTTTCTTTGTCGGCAATAATTTTTACAAACCCCTCTGTTTCGTTCGATGCCAGCGCCTTTCCAAGCCCCCGGAAATAGAACTTTCCGGTCTCAATTGCCATGCCCCGTTTCTTTGCGTCGGTTTCCGTGATGCCGACCAATGCTACTTCCGGCGAGGTGAAGATGACGCCGGGAATCACAACTTCCTCGATCTTTTCTTCGTTCTTGAGCGCATGCTCAACGGCATAGACGGCCTGCGAGGTTGCCGCATGGGCCAGTTGCATCCGGCCGGAAACATCACCGATGCAGTATACGTTCGGAACGTTTGTGCGGCTCAGTTCATCCACTTCAATGTAGCCATGCTCATTCATCTGAATGCCGGCGGCTTCCACATTCAAGCCATCGGTTACAGGCCTGCGGCCGATGGCCACAAGCAGCATGTCTGCTTCGATGGTCTCGTCTCCGGCGGTCGCTGTGACGCCGTTTTCGGTGGCCTGAATGTTTTCCATGGCATCGCCGGTCAGAATTGTCATGCCCAGTTCGCTCTTCATGCTTTTTTTCACGACCTGGCGGACATCCTTGTCGAGCAGCATCAGCACATCGGCCAGCAGTTCAACGATGGTGACTTTAACGCCGAGGCCGGCGGCCATACAGGCCAGCTCGCAGCCAATGTATCCTCCACCGAGGACCAACAGGCTTTTTGGAAGTTCTTCAAGTTCAAGAAACGCGCGGCTTTCAACAATACGTTCGTGTTTTGGGATAAAGCCCGGAACTGTAGAGGTGGAGCCCGTGGCAACGATGATGCTTTTACCGGTGATCTCCTGCGTCGACCCGTCGCTGGATTTGACGGCAACCGTGTTGGCATCGCGGAAGGATCCTTCGCCCTCAAAAACCGATACGCCGTGGGCTTTGAGCAGGGAACCGATTCCTCCCTTCAGGGTATCGACCACCTCGTCCTTACGTTTCTTCATGGCCGGGAAGTCAATTTCCGGGGTTCCGACGTTAATGCCAAACGTATCGGCGTGCAAAATTTTCTGATAGACCTCCGCCCCGGCAATCAGCGTTTTGGTGGGTATACATCCGCAGTTTAGGCAGGTTCCGCCCAACCACTCGCGTTCGATGATAGCGGTTTTTGCGCCCAGTTGCGCTGCTCGGATCGCTGCTGGATAGCCACCGGGGCCGGCTCCAATCACAATTACGTCAAAGTCCATGTTGTTTATCTCCTTTAAATAATGGCCGGAGTATTGGTATTTTATCTCAATAGAGTCAACCGAAAGACGTTTCCAATGTTTTAGCGCATCGCGGCGAAGCGAATGGAAACAGAATGGGCAATCCCGTCACGATGGATCTGGTGAGGACCATGGTTCTGAGGGGGCATGTTTCTTTCCTAAATCCGCTCAAGGACAAAGCCGGTTCGGGCCGGAATGTAGATTTTAATCTGGTGGCGGATAGAGGTTTCGCTCTTCAATTCCATCGACTTGAAAATCTGCTCGCCCTGCACAATGTCGTGGCCGCCAAATTCGGGGGCGTCGGTGTTGAGGACCAGACGATAGGTGCCGGGCAGTACGTCAATGGGATAGTCGGTATATGATTTCGACGGATGGAAGTTGAGGCAGAAAAGCATTTTGTGGTGCTCGAAGGCCATAAACTTATCGCCTTCGTTGATGAGCCGCTGCCGGACCGGTTCACTGCCGATAACCTTGTGTTCGCGGATGAGGTTGACCATGGCCTCATCGAAATCGGCGAGGAAATGGAACTTGAGCGTCTTATTGTCGCGCAGGCTCCACTGGCGACGCGCATAGTGGTAGGACCAATTATTGCCTTCGCGAGGAAAGTCGATCCATTCCGGATGGCCGAATTCGTTGCCCATGAAGTTGAGATAGCCGTGCGCTGCCGCACCGATAGTGGCGAGGCGTGCCATTTTGTGCAGCGCGAGACCGCGCGCGACGGTCAGGTTTTCTGCATCGATATGCATGTTGTAATACATCTCTTTATCGATCAGTTCAAAGATGAAGGTTTTTCCGCCCACCAGGGCCTGGTCGTGCGATTCAACATAACTGATGACCTGCTCCTCTGCTCGATGGTTGGTCAGTTCATGGTATAGCCATCCCATATTCCATTCTTCATCAGGAATATCGTTGGAAAGTTTGAACCAGCAGTCGGGGATGCCCATGGCCAGTCGATAGTCGAAGCCGCATCCTCCTTCCTCGCCGGATGCCGCCAGACCGGGCATGCCGGAGACGTCTTCGGCAATTGTAATGGCTGTGGGGCGGACATCGTGGATGAGTTTATTCGCGAGTGCGAGATAGGCCAGTGCATCGATATCGGTTGAGCCGGAAAAATAGTCGGAATAGTCGGTAAAAGCCGCACCAAGTCCCCGGTGGTGGTAAAGCATGCTGGTGACGCCATCGAAGCGGTAGCCATCAAAATTATAGTCATCCAGCCAGTAGCGGGCGTTGGAGAGCAGGAAGTGGAGGACTTCCGGTTTGGCATAGTCAAAACAACGTGAGTCCCATGCATCGTGATCGCCACGGTCGCCGTCGTGGAAATATTGATAGAGGGTGCCGTCGAAACAGGAGATGCCTTCCTCTTCGTTTTTAACGGCATGCGAGTGCACGAGATCCATGATGACGGCAAGGCCGGCTTCGTGACAGGCGTCGATGAGTTCCTTCAACTCTTCGGGCGTGCCGAAGCGCGATGAGGCCGCGAAAAAGTTGGATACGTGATAGCCGAAGGAGCCGTAGTAGGGGTGTTCCATAATACCCATGAATTGGACGGTGTTATAGCCCATTTCAACAATTCGAGGCAGAATCTTTTCCTTGTATTCAAGGTAGGACCCCACCTTGTCTTCTTCCTGAGCCATGCCAATGTGCGACTCATAGATGAGCGGGGCGCCGATGGGCTTTGCCGGGTGGGGGAACTTCCATACATAAGGATTTTCCGGCCTCCATACCTGTGCACAAAAAATGTGGGTTTCCGGGTCCTGTACCGCACGGCGGGTATAGGCGGGCAAGCGAGCGCCTTCGCCTCCGGGCCAATAGATTTTGAGTTTGTAGCGGTCGCCATGTTTTAGCTTTTCCGCGGGGAGTTCGATTTCCCAGATGCCATGGTTGTCGCCATAGCCGAGGGCAAACTCTTCCAACTGTCCCCAGCTTGAAAAGTCGCCGATCAAATAGATGGCCGTGGCGTTGGGGGCCCACTCCCGGAAAATCCATTTCCCATCGCGGAAGTGCAGCCCGTAGTATTCATGGGCATTGGCAAACTCGTCGAGTGTCATTTCTCCGCCGGTCAAGCGGTGTTCCTGATAGCGGATGTGGTTGGCGCGGTTTTCAAGGTCGCCCTTGAAGGGTTCGAGCCAGGGATCCTCGGAAAGCTTTGCAAGGGTTGGGTTTCTCATGCTTTTGCCTGTTGTGCTTTTTCGAAGACCACATCAACCAGGGGGCGATGGAGCATTTTCTGGTAAATATCGATATAGGCTTGTGCGGTCACCGCATGATTGAAGCGTTCCATGCTCTCCTGCATGATTCGCCCGATATGCGTACTGCGCGTGTGGACATCGAGCCGGTAGAAATCCATGGCTCGGTCGATGGCCCAGGCGAGGCCGCCCGCATCGTAGACTTCGAACAGAAAACCGTTGCCGCTGTTTGCTTCGATGTCCACGTTGGAGATGGTGTCGTGGAGCCCGCCGGTATCGTGAACAATGGGCAGGGAGCCATAGATCGAGCTGGTCATCTGGGGGAGTCCGCAGGGCTCGAACAGGGAAGGCATCAGCATAAAGTCGGACGCGGCAAAGCCAATGTGCGAAAGGCCTTCATCAAAATCGCATACCGCGACGCGTTTGTAGAGGTCGTGTTGGTAGACAATATCGTGGAAGATCTGCTGATAGGCGCCATTAGCCACGAAGACGACCTGCAGGTTGTCATGCCAGTATTTATTGATGGTTGAATAGAGGATTTCGGCCAGAAGCTGGCACCCCTTTTGAACCGGGTCGAGGCGGGATGGCCAGAACAGCATCGGTGCATCGGGGTTGATCTCGAGCCCCATGCGTTCCTGCAGAAAGGTTTTGTTGGCGCGTTTGGCATCGTAATGATCAGCTGCCGAGTAGCACTCAATAAGGCATTCGTCGGTTTCCGGGGTGCAGGCGGCGTCGGGCGAGTTGAGAATTCCGGTTGCGCAGCCCGCATGATACTTGCTTTCCACCTCGTGCTGGATGTTTGCGGGCACGAAGTCGTGCCGCTTATCTACAATCTCTTTCATGAAGGTTGGGCTGACGGTGTTGATGAAGTGCGAGCTGAATATGCCGCTGCAGAGCAGGTCGACGAGGTTGTTGTTGCGGCTTTCTTCATAGTTGTACGGGGGCCAGTGGAAGAACAGGTTGCTCCAGAATTCTGCGGCATCGATCCCGGCATCTTCAATGTGTGCGAGGGTGGTTTTGAGGGTATGGATATTATGAAAGGTAAACAGGCTCGGAATGCCGAGCATGCGTGCTTCGCCGGGGATGAGGCCGGTCATCCAGTCATTGCAGTGGATCAGGTCGGGCTTCACGGTTGGAATGATGTTGTTGATGACCTCGCGCTGGAAGGCAAGGGCAATCTTCATGTCGGTGGCCACGGAATTGCTGTAGACGCGGTCCTGGTAGTAGAAGATCCGGTCTTCGGCGAGGTGGATGCGATCGCTCGGCAGTTTACTTTTGTAGATCAGCAGTTCGTCGTTGATGAAGCCGCCAATATCGACATGGAACATTTTGCGGTAGTGGGGCAGGGCCACATGAACATCTGCCCCCAGATCATAGAGCGCGGAAACCAACGAGGCCGAAACATCCGCAAGTCCGCCGGCTTTGGCCGATAGCCTGTTGGTCATGTTTCCCATGCCTTCGGGCAGATAGGTTATCTCTGGCGTCACAATCAGAATGCGCGGACTTTTCGTCTTTTTGACGGACTTCTTTTTTGCCATCGGATATTTCCTTTCGCGTTGGACAGATGAAAACAATCGCTACGTTCATTGACAAGTATATTGTATTAAATAGGCTGCTAAAATCATCGTGGTATGGCTGCAATCCCATAAAAAACCCGGTATGTGTCGGTTTTTAGTGTTTTCAGGGATCAAGGTGGACAATACCTGCCAAATGCCGCAAATTGAGTCTGCTTGGCTGAGAGCGGGACCGTTGGTGAAATGAACCCCGGAACAATCCCGCATTGGAAACGATTAGTGACCCGTATATTTATGAACAAAACGAAACCATTTAAGATGCCATGTCCGGGCATGAATTTTTTGCTGCAGCGGATGCTGGATTCCAGCTCATCAACAGACAGTCATGAAAACCGCACGCGGCTGGGTATGCTTGCCGGCTGGACCAGTGCGTTCTTGAGCACGCTGCTTGCCATTGCAAAGGGCTGGCTGGGGCTGGTATCGGGCAGTGTTTCGATGATTGCCGACGCGACCAACAACCTGACCGACGTCGGGAGCAGCCTGGTCATTGCGCTGGGCTTTCAGTGGTCGCGTAAACCACGTGATGAGGAACATCCGTTTGGCCATGGCCGCATCGAAGCGGTCGCTACGCTGGTCCTCGCCATTGCATTGTTGCTGGTTGGTTTTGAAGTGGCACAATCCGGTGTGGTGCGGTTGATTCATCCGAAACCGGTTGAAGCGCCTTGGTGGGTGATGGTGGCGATGGGCATTACGATTCTGGTAAAAACCTGGATGGCTGTTTTTGCCCGTTTGCTGGCCGGGCTATCGAAGTCGACTGTGCTGGAGGCGGATGCCTGGAACCACACATTCGATGTGGTTTGCTCACTGATGGTTGTTCTGGCGCTGGCCAGCGCCAAGATGGGCTGGGGCGCAGTCGATGGATGGACTGCAATCGGTGTGGCGCTGTTTATCCTTTATACCGGAATTGCGTATGCACGCGAGGCCATTGATATCCTGCTGGGAACAACGCCGGATTCCTCCGAGGTCCGGGCAATCCACGATGCCGTGGCGGCCGTGGAGGGGGTGATGGGCGCACATGAAATCATGGTTCATCAATATGGCGATGTGAAGATGGTTTCCTTTCACGTCGAGGTGGATGCCGGTATGAGCGTTGTTCAGGCCCATGCCATTGGCGAACGGGCCGAAGAGGCGGTCGAAAGCAAGCTGCTGTGGAGGGCGGTGGCGCACGTGGATCCCGTCGACCGGTCGCATCCATTGTTCAAGGAGCTTAACGAAGCTTTGCGCGACCATGTAGCAGCGGACGCTGCATTGGTGGATATGCACGACCTGCGCGCTGAAGGAGCGACCCCTCCATACCGAATTTCTTTCGATTTGGTGACCGATATGGAAACGGACCGGCGGGATTATGATGCAATCTGCAAACAGACCGTTTCGGTGATTTTAGAGATGTTTCCCCGTCAGGTCGGCCTGGTTAAAGTCGGTGTTGAAGCGGCGGTGGAAAGTGCTCCCGTGGTACGCAGGATATTCGATGTTTCAACCGACATTTCAAACACTTGAAATTGACCTATTGGGGATTTGCGTCTGTTTGGAATGACGCTATACTTCATTATTAACTTAATTTGCAATGAATACGGAGGATTAGTATGGCGAATCTGCTGGGTAATGTTGAATGGATTAATGAATTCATACCGGATGTAATGAATCGGGTGGAGCAATATATAGTGGATACCGAAGATGTGGATGACGAGTTGATCGAGGTCTTTATTGAGGAACTTCGGCGCTTGTCAGTCGAGCTGGTTCAGGGCCTTGAAACTTCTGATGATGAAATGGTTCGGGCTGCGGCTCATTCCATCAAAGGCATGGGAGGGACCATTGGTCTTCCAGAGATTTCCGTTCTCGGGTTCGATGTTGAAGCAATGGCGAAGGAAGACCGATTGGTAGATGCAAAACCAATGGTGGATGCGCTGGTAAGCTGGGTCGATACGCTTTAAACAGGAGCAGTAATGGCAGATGTTCTCCAGGATGCGATGAGCGAGAAAACGACCTCGCGGTTGCTCCGCAATCTTTCCGGGCGGGTTTTGGTGGTGGACGATGAATTGCCGAATCGACTCTACTTGCGAAAATTGCTCGAAGCCCGCGGGTGCGATGTGCTGGATGCATCCAGCGGAGCAAGCGCCCTCGAACTGGCCATAAAGAAACAGCCCGACTTGATTCTGGTTGATGTTATGATGCCTGAAATGGATGGGTTCGAGCTGTGCGGCAAGCTTCGCGATGAACCATGCACCCGGCAGATTCCGGTTATTATGGTCACGGCCAAGTCGCGTATTGAGGACATCGAAACCGGCTTTGAACTGGGAGCAATGGACTACATTCGCAAACCCTTCAATCCGCGTGAGCTGATCCTTCGCGTGGGGAATGCGTTGGCGCTGAAGCACAGCAATGATGAGCTGTCGATGTGGAACAACCGGGTGTCGCGCGACCTTGAGCTTGCGGGGGCCATCCAGCGCTCGCTGTTTTCGGAAGTGCCCCATTTTTCGCGGCGCTTCGAAGCACGCATTGCCTACCGGACCTGCATGGCGGTTGGCGGAGATGCATACGACATTATTTCCCTGCCTGACGGAAAACACTGTTTCTATGTGGCCGATGTCTCCGGGCACGGCGTGGCCCCGGCCATGATCGCTTCGTTGCTCAAGGCGACGGCCAGCGAGATGATCTACCGATATGCCAGTGATGGACCTGCGGCCATTTGTAATGCGTTGAATCGCATCATTCGGCGTCGTATCGATAACCCCTCCTATTTTTCAACCTTGTTCATGGCCCTGCACGATCCGGAAAAGCTGGAATGGCGCTGTATGAACTGCGGCCATCCAAACCCGGTTATCGTGTGCAACGGCAAGTTGGCCGACTCTACCTTCTTCGGCAAGAACGGTGGAGTGCCCATCGGATTCCCGTTTTTTGACGAAATGCCTTATTCGAAGGATGACGAGGTGGTCTTCAACGATGAAGGCGACACCTTTATGCTGCTCTATACCGATGGACTCTCCGAGGCACGCCATGCTGAAACCCGCAACGACTGCAGTGATCGTCTCAGTGAGGTTTTCGAAAAGGTCGTGGCCGACCCAGCCGTCCCCAACAAGGCGGTTGCGCTGTTGGATACGTTGGCCTCGGAAAACTTCAAGTTACACGAAGACGATTGCACGGCAATCTCCATTCACATGCTTGACCCGCTCAAGATTGTGGTTGAAAAGACCGTGCCCCGGAGCATCTATATGGTTTCCGATATTGCAAAGCAGGCTGAGGCTTCCGTGCTGGCCAGAGGTATTTCCCAGGATTCGGCCACCCTGGTTCGTTTGCTGGTCATGGAACTGGGGGCAAACTTGGTGGACCACAGCGGATTGGCGGAAGAGGATTCTTTCTGGCTGCAGATACGCGTTGATGGAAAGGTTTGCCAGTTGGTGATCATCGATCAAGGGGAGGAGTGGGAGCTGGACGAATCACTGAACGGTAGTCTGGATGAATCCAATATGGGTGAACGAGGACGCGGTCTTGCCATAACGCACTCGATTGTTGACCGTATTGAGCGCTATCGTGTGAATACCGAAAACCTGACCTATTGCACGGTGATTGATTCGGAGGGAGTGTAGATGAAAGAGTCCGTATATCTTGCCCGCCGAGAAGTGTTTGAAACAATGGATATTCCGGTCACGCGCGCGGATATCACCATTTTAAAGTGGAAGCAGCGTGCGCGTCTCGCTTTTTGGGAAACCGGATTGCGCAGCCTGTTCTTCATCAAACGGGGAGCCGATGTGCTGTTGAGCACGATTGCCCTGATTTTTCTGATCCCTTTATTTGCTGTGGTAGCCGTTTGCATTCTCGTGGACGATGGGTTTCCGGTAATGTACCGGCACAAACGGGTCGGACTCTACGGACGCGAGTTTTATCTCCTCAAGTTCCGCACGATGTGCCGTACAGCAGATGATATGAAAGCCGATCTGCTGAACCAGAACGAATCGTCCGACGGGGTCATGTTCAAGATCAAGGACGATCCTCGGGTCACGAGGGCGGGGCGCTTCCTTCGTCGCTTCAGCATTGATGAAACACCGCAGTTTATCAACGTGTTGACTGGGCACCTTTCACTGGTCGGCCCCCGGCCTCCGTTACCGGAAGAGGTGGCAAAATATTCGCTGCACGACCGCAAGCGGTTGCAGGTGAAGCCCGGCTTAACCTGCCTCTGGCAGGTTCAGGGCCGATCTGAAATTGCATTTGAGCAACTGGTGAGTCTCGATTTGCAATACATTCGCAGTCAAAGTATCTTTAAGGATCTAGTTATATTAATTAAGACCATTCCCGCCATATTGTTTGGGCGGGGGGCATATTGAGGAAATAGAATGGTAGTGACCTGTTCAAAAGAAGACGGTGTGGGCATTATTCAGGTTAGCAGTGCGCTAACAGCCGCATCGGTTGACAGTTTTCGGGAGCAGCTTTCGAAATGGCAAAGGGCCGAGACGGAAGTGGTGGATTTTATTATCGACCTCAAACAGGTGGATTTCATGGATAGCGCCGGTCTCGGAACGATGATTGCCGTGCTTAAGCGGATCAGCGAGCGGGGCGGCGATATGAAAGTGGCTTGTTTGCAGAAGAAACCCCGGATGGTTTTTGAAATCACGCGGGCCTACAAGGTCTTTGAAATCTACGATACCGTGGAGGAAGCCCTTCGAGCGTTTGGTTAGCATACGCTCGTTCTTTCATGAATGCCGTCTTCTATACTACGGATATATTGCCATGGGTCTCTGATATAGGCGAGGTGCCTTGGCCGCTTTTGCCGGTTGCCAATCGTCCGTTGCTTGATTATTGGCTGGAAACCTGTGTAGAGCATAAGGTCCGGCAGGTACAGCTGATTCTTGGCGATGGTGCAGATCTGGTGGAAGAGTTTGTCGGCGATGGCTCCCGCTGGGGCCTCAAAATCAAATATGGTTTTGCTCGCGCTGGCGAGCAGCCACTCGACTATCTCAGGGCAACGGCGGATCGCTGGGATCGTGGGCTTTTGTATATTGGGGAGCCCTTTTTCCTTCGGCGGCGTCAGGCTTTCAAACCGTCCGGGTTCAAGACGCTGGATGCTTGCCGGTATGAAGTCGATGGCCGGATTGCATTCCTGTTCGGAAAAAACGGTGCGGAGGTGAAGGCTTTGCTGGAAGGCGGCTCTGGATCCGACCGCGGGTTGGAGCAAATCCACATCCATCCGTTTCCTATCAATGAGGTGTCGGCCTATTTTGACCTCAATATGAAAATGGTGTCCGGAGAGTTTAAGCGCTACGTAACCGCCGGTTTTTCTGATACGGATGGAAGTTCGATCGGATACAACGTGCTGACCCCCCCATCCGCACATCTTTGTCCGCCGATCATGATTGGCAACGACTGTCGGTTTGGAAGTTTGACGACCGTGGGGCCTCGATCGATTATTGGTGATCACGTCATCATCGACTCGCATACGGTGCTTAAGAATTGTCTGATTCTTTCGGATACCTACATCGGGAAAAACCTGGAGATCGTGAATAAAATTGTTTCCGGTGATCGGCTAATCAGTCCAGATGATGGAACCGTGGTTGAAATTGCCGATTCCTGGCTGGTGGCTCGAAACCGGCCGGACATGCGTACGGAGGATCTGGTCCGATATATCATTCTTTGGTTCCTGGCCCTTGGTCTCGGAGCCCTTCAGCTTATTCCCTTCTGCATCCTGTGTCCGCTTGTGCTCATGAGTCGTTCCGCTTCATTCCGAAGAGAAGTCTTCCATGATCCGCACCGCGGCTACATCAAACTTCCCGTATTCCGCCGGTCAGGGGAACGCCGTTCGGTGATCTGCCGGCTGTTCCGTGCAGGTGCGCTGGACCGCTTTCCATGGTTGTTGATGGCTTTACGAGGCAGGCTCTTTGTCTGCGGGCAACCGCCCATGCGGCATCCAGAAGACGATGATCTGATCAAGCAGCTGCGGCACTATTACCCTGCCGTATTTTCCTATGAGGACTACAGCAAGGAAACCGATCGTCTGGTCGATTCGCTTTGGTATGCCCACATCCGTTCGCTTTTCGAGGATATGAAAATCCTGATTAAAACGCTTTTGCATCGCTTTTTTCAGGTGGGCAAATAACGTTTGCGGGTTTCCGGCCCAGGGACGCCGCACCATATGCACAGAGTTTGGAAATTTAAAACCATCGATGACCCGCTCGTGCGTGATGCCACATTGCTTTCCGGGTTTCCGTTACCGCTGGCCCGCGTGTTGGCGCTGCGGGGCATGGAAAAGAAAGAGCAACTCGGCTCCTATCTGAATCCTCGTCTCGCAGACCTTACCGATCCCTTTCTGCTGCCCGATATGGAAAAAGCGGCAGTCCGGGTCTGGCAGGCGATTGATTCAGGAGAGTGTATTACCGTGTTTGGCGACTACGATGTCGATGGCGTAACATCGGCCGCCCTGCTCACGCGCATTCTTGGTGTGTTGGGTGGTCGCGTAGAAACATTTATTCCCGACCGGGTCGACGAAGGCTATGGGCTTTCATTGGAGGCCCTTGAACGCTGCCTGCAAGAACACGGTTCAACGCTTGTAATTTCCGTGGACTGCGGTGTGAATTCGGTTGAAAGCATTACGTACGCTCAGGCAAATGGGGTGGATGTGATCGTGACGGATCACCACGAACCTGATGAGCAAACCGCTCCTGCATTTGCGCTCGTTAATCCGAAGCTGAGCGAACATCCCGAGCTTGAAATACTCTCCGGCGTGGGGGTGGCATTCAAACTTTCCCATGCTCTGCTAAAAGTGGCGCGCGAAATGGACCGGCCCGAAGCTGCTCGGGGCGACCTGCGTGACTACCTCGACATTGTCGCGCTCGGAACCGTGGCCGACATGGTGCCGCTCACCGGAGAAAACCGTGTTCTGGTTCGATATGGCCTGGAGGCGTTAAACGCAACAACGTGGGAGGGCATGAAAGCGCTCAAGCGTGTTGCCGGCCTTCGGGGATCGGCCGAAACATTTCACATCGGCTTTCAATTGGGTCCCCGCATCAATGCGGCAGGTCGCATTGGACAACCCATGCAGGCGCTGCGCCTGCTGACCACCAACGATCCTGGCGAAGCCCGGGAAATTGCACAGCTGCTGGATAAAACCAACCTCAAGCGGCGGAAGCTGGAACAGGTTCTCGCGGACCAGGCTTTTGCTCAAATTGATGCTTCCTTTGAAGCCGATACAGATTTTGGTTTGGTTGTGGCGATGGAGGGGGCTCATCCGGGGGTGGTTGGCATTGTCGCCTCTCGTGTGGCACGCCACTATAACCGCCCATCCATTGTGATGGGCATTGATTCCGAAGGGACCGCCCGGGGCTCATGCCGCAGCATTGATGAATTTGATGTGCTCGCCGGGTTGCGCTCATGTGCGGATCTGCTGCTTAAATATGGCGGCCATAAAATGGCGGCCGGGGTCGAACTTGCGCGTGAGTCGCTCGACGCTTTCACTGCAGCGTTTAATGCAGCGGCAACGGCAGCGCTGAAGGACCTTGATTTGTCGCCTGCGCAATATATCGATTCCGAGGTTTCGCCGGATGAGCTGGGTTGGAATTTTTTCAGTCTGCTGAGTCGCCTCCAGCCGTTTGGTCAGGATAATCCGGAGCCGGTCTGGGCGTTGCGCGGGGTTGAGGTTTCCGGTGCTCCGAGTGTGGTGGGGAAGAACCACCTGAAGCTGTCTCTCGCGGTCGGTGAATACCGGTTTGATGCCATTGCATTCAACTATCCGTTGATCGATCTTCCCGCTGGGAAATTGGATGTTGCCTTCGTTCTGAAGGAGAATACGTGGAATGGATCGCACACGCTTCAACTGCAGATCAAAGATATACGACTTGCGGAATGAGTGCCGGGATCGGCTTGACTCCTCTGGCACTTAGCTATAGAAGAACGCCCTCATTTGCGAACAAATAGCGACATAGCCTGTTCGCTTTTTTTCTTCACTCCACCGGCGGCGAGCAGAAAAATTGTTAAATCGCCGGAGTAGGAAAAACAAAATGAAGAAAGAAAACGACCTTAACGGTGTCTTCGGACAATTATTGCCGGAGATCGGCCAAGCCGTAGCCGAAGCCGGCTACCACACACCTTCTCCCATTCAGGAACAGTCGATTCCGGCGCTGCTTGAAGGGCGCGATATGATTGGCTGCGCCCAGACCGGAACCGGCAAGACTGCCGCATTCACCCTGCCAATCCTTCAGTATCTGGTGAAAAACAAGAAGCGTCCCGTGCAGGGAAAACCGCGTGTGCTCATTCTGGCACCCACCCGCGAGCTCGCTGCGCAGATTGGCGACAGCGTGGCGAAATATGGCAAGCACACCAAAACCACGCATACGGTGATCTTTGGCGGCGTTGGACAGAATCCGCAGGTCAAAGCCATTCGCCGTGGTGTGCATGTGCTGGTCGCCACACCGGGCCGCTTGATCGATTTGATGAATCAAGGACATGTTAATCTTGGCGGCATTGAGGTCTTCGTCCTCGACGAAGCCGACCGCATGCTCGACATGGGCTTTATTCATGACATTAAGAAAGTGATCGCCAAGTTGCCGAAAAAACGCCAGTCGCTTTTCTATTCCGCGACCATGGAGCCATCGGTCATCGCACTTGCCCGAACATTGGTGCACGATCCGGAGCATGTTACGATCGAGCCCGAAAAGCCTGCGGTTGAGCGCATCGTTCAGAAAATCATGTTTGTTGACAAAAAGCACAAAGACGAGTTGATCGTTACACTGATGGGCAGCAAGAAGCTCGATCGGGTGATTGTTTTTACACAGATGAAGCATGTGGCCAACAAAGTGGTACGCAAGCTCGAAGGGGCAGGGATCACCGCAGCGGCAATCCATGGAAACAAAAGCCAAACGGCCCGCACGAATGCGCTGGCCGACTTTAAGTCCGGTCGGGTACGAGCGCTCGTGGCGACCGATATCGCCGCGCGCGGCATCGATGTGGATGGAATCTCGCACGTGATTAACTACGATATGCCCGTCGAACCGGAAACGTATGTGCATCGTATTGGCCGCACAGCCCGTGCCGGGGCTGAAGGCGATGCCATTTCATTTTGCAGCGCACCGGAGCGTGACTATCTGCGCGCCATCGAGAAACTGATTCGAACCACGATTCCCGTGGATCTCAAGCACGCGCTTCATTGCGAAAAATCGATGAATGCCACGGGGGCCGATGCCAAGCCGGGACCCAAGGTTCGGCAGCAGCGGGGCAGGGTGACGGTTGGGGCCAACGGACGCGCCAGGCACACCGGAAGTAACAAGCGCCCGGCAAAGGTGAAGAGCCGCCGTTCGAAGCCCGGGAGAAACCGCAATGGTTGAGGTGGGAAAGGTAAACACCCTCGAGGTGTCCCGAAATTCCGATTTCGGATTGTTGTTCGATGGCGGCGATCTGGGGGAAATCCTGATGCCCAAACGCTATGTTTCCCCCGAATGGAAATCCGGTGACAAGGTAGACGTCTTTGTGATGCTCGATTCCGAAGACCGGCTGACGGCAACAACCTTGAAGCCCAAGGCTCAGGTGAGTGAGTTTGCGCTGTTACGCGTCGTGGATGTTACAAACATCGGTGCCTTTCTCGATTGGGGTATGCCCAAGGACCTGTTTGTGCCTTTCCGTGAGCAGCGGGTCAAAATGCGGCAGGGCGAGTCCTATATTGTTCACATATATTTTGACCGGACCAGTGGCCGTATTGCGGCTTCGTCCAAGCTCGATAAATATCTGGAAAGCTCGAAGTGGTTTTATAAAAACGGCGAGGAAGTCGACCTGATGATTTGGCAGAAGACCGATCTGGGCTACAAAGCCATCATCAATAACGAACGTTGGGGTATGGTTTTCCATAACGAGGTATTCCAGTCTTTGCAGCGCGGTCTGTGCATAAAGGGCTTTATCAAGCAGGTGCGTCCCGACGGGCGTATTGATCTTTGTCTTCAAAAACCCGGTTATGAAAAGGTCACCAACCTGACCGATCAGATTCTTAATTACTTAAAAGAGCAGGGCGGTTTTATGCCTGTTACCGACAAGAATCCGCCGGAGCAAATCTACGGACTGTTCGGGGTCAGCAAGAAGACCTATAAAAAGGCCATCGGCGCATTGTATAAAAAACGCCTGATCGAATTTAAAGATAACGGAACAAAACTGGTCGGCTGAGAGCCGGAGGTGAAGTATGAGTGGTTTTGACGATCTCGATATTGTTTTTTCCTCCGACCAAGGGAGGATTCGTCCTGAAAAGAAAAAACCATCCGCGCCCAAAGGCGATGGCATTGTTCGCGTCGGGCGCGAAACCAAGGGTCGAAAAGGGAAAGGCATGACCGTTATTACGGGTGTGCCGCTTCATCCTGAAGGGATACGCGACCTTGCCAGAAAACTGAAGCAAAAGTGCGGAACCGGCGGAACGGTCAAGGGTGGCATAATTGAAATCCAGGGCGACCACCGCGATCTGCTTGTCGCTGAACTTCAGTCCATGGGATACACCGTTAAACGGTCCGGCGGTTAGGATCGGGACTGTTCGTTCTTGAAACCGATCCTTATTGGGGATTGACAGGGGGCGGTAAGGCGCTTTAAGTTGCGTGCCGTTATGAAACGTAAGTTTAACAATCGACTATCAGGTCTGCTGCTACTCGCTGGGAATGATCCTGTGGAGGCCGTTTGCCTATAGGTTGTTGAACAACTGATTTGATAAACCTCCGCAGGAAATCCTGCGGGGGTTTTTTTTGGTGCGCCCGGCAGGGCGCATTCGCTTGAGGGTGAAAGTCCCTCACGG
>CAZWZW010000037.1:0-20090 GCA_964639125.1 uncultured Verrucomicrobiota bacterium | reverse complement strand
CAGCTCGTATGGAGGCCGGACACCTCTCTTAACTGCCTTCTCATCCTATCTACCCTCGCGAAATCATTGGAAGATTTATCTGGATTTTGTTTTCTGCTTCTCTATGGTGTCTTTTCTTTCCGCGGATTCGGTGTGGAGTGTGGCGCAATCATGGATCGCCACGAGAAGCGCGAAAACGGGAAAAAAGTGAATAAAGTGAAATCTTTCGCTTGTGATACGTGCAGGGGATGGTACTGTCCTGCGCTTGTCTTTTTTATGGAAGGGATATTTATGCCTACAATTAATCAGTTAGTTAGAAATCCGCGCGCGGTTGCTAAGAAGAAAAGCAAGTCGCCTGCATTGACAAACTGCCCGCAACGTCGGGGAGTGTGTCTGCTTGTAAAAACTCAGACACCGAAAAAGCCAAACTCGGCTTTGCGTAAGGTTGCCCGTGTTCGTTTGACCAACGGCCGTGAAATCAACGCATACATTCCGGGTGAGGGACACAACCTTCAGGAGCACAGCATGGTATTGGTTCGTGGCGGCAGGGTAAAAGACTTGCCGGGCGTCCGTTATCACATCGTACGTGGTGCGCTGGACTGTTTGGGTGTGGATGATCGCAAACGCGGTCGTTCCAAATACGGTGCAAAGAAACCCAAAAGCTAATGGGAATTTGAACTATGGCCAGAAGACGCAGAGCTGAAAAAAGAGAATTGATTCCGGATCCCCGCCACGAGAGTAAAATGGTGGCCTACATGATCAATTGTGTAATGGAACGTGGAAAGAAATCCGTAGCGGCAAAGATTGTCTACGGTGCCCTTGAGGATATCCAGGCACAGTTGAAGGATGAAAATCCGGTCGAAGTATTTACACAGGCAGTCGAAAACGTTGCCCCACGCCTCGAAGTGAAGTCGCGCCGTGTGGGTGGTGCAACGTATCAGGTTCCGCTGGAAGTTAAAGCGAATCGCCAGATTGCACTTGCGACACGCTGGTTGATCCAGTTTGCCAGCAACCGCAAAGGGGTCCCGATGCGCCGCGCCCTCGCGATGGAGCTGGTTGATGCATACCGCGGGCAGGGCAACGCGATCAAGAAACGTGACGACACGCACAAGATGGCTCAGGCCAACAAGGCTTTCGCACACTATCGCTGGTAAGTAACCTTTCCTGTTTTGGAAGAAGAGAATGTCAATCGTCGTGAAACAGCAGAATCAAAAAGGATCTCGGAATTCGGATTCCCCTCGGGAAGCCGAAGGCCGTGGTTGTGCTTTGTCTGCAACCCGGAACATCGGCATTATTGCACATATCGACGCCGGTAAAACGACGACCTCCGAGCGCATTCTCTACTATAGTGGGAAAGTACATAAAATTGGTGAAGTTCATGATGGCACAGCTGCCATGGACTGGATGATTCAGGAGCAGGAACGCGGGATCACGATTACGAGTGCTGCGACTACCTGTTTTTGGAATAAACATCAGATCAATATCATCGACACTCCCGGCCACGTTGATTTCACCGTGGAAGTGGAACGCTCGCTGCGCGTCCTTGACGGAGCCGTGGGCGTTTTTTGTGCGGTGGGTGGTGTGCAGCCGCAATCCGAAACCGTTTGGCGACAAGCAACAAAATATAGTGTTCCGCGCCTCGCATTTGTCAATAAGATGGATCGCATGGGTGCCGACTTCGCGAAAGTGCTGGGCGAAATGCAGGAAACGCTTGGTGCTCCTGCGATTGCTGTTCAGCTGCCGATTGGTGCCGCCGAGACCTTCTCGGGCGTAGTGGACCTGATCAAGATGCGCGGCGTCACTTTCTCCGAAGATGACATGGGCGCGAAAGTTGAATACACGGCTGTTCCTTCCGAGATGGCTGCCGAAGCCGAAGCCGCGCGTGCCGAGCTGATTGAAAAGGTGGCCGAAGCCGATGAGGAGCTGCTGGAAGCCTATATGGAAAACTCCGATGTTTCCGAACAGGCACTGGTCGAAGCGCTGCGCCGCGCAACCATCGCGAATCATATTGTTCCGGTACTCGCCGGCTCTTCGCTGAAAAACAAGGGCGTTCAGCCCCTGCTCGATGCCGTTGTTGAATACCTTCCTTCCCCGATCGATATCCCCGCCGTTAGCGGAATTGCTCCCAAGAGTGAAGCGGCTATCGTCCGCGAAGCCTCCGATTTCGAGCCGCTTACCGGTCTTGTCTTCAAGATGGCGACCGATAAGTTTGTCGGCAAGCTTGCCTTTGTTCGTGTTTATGCCGGCCAGCTTAAGAAGGGGCAGAACATTTTTAATCCACGCACCCGCAAGCGTGAGCGCATTGGCCGCCTCCTGCGGTTGCATGCCAACCATCGTGAAGATGTGGATGTACTGCATGCCGGCGAAATCGGTGGCATGGTTGGTCAAAAACAATTTACGACCGGAGATACAATCTGTTCCGAGAACCAGCCGATTGTGCTGGAAAACATAGAGTTTCCAGAACCGGTTATCTCCATGGCCATTGAGCCGAAGACCACCTCGGATAAAGATGCGTTGGTGGACGCCCTTCGGGACATGGCCGACGAGGATCCAACGTTCCATACTTCGATTCACGAGGAAACCGGCCAAACCATTATTCAGGGTATGGGTGAGCTACACCTCGAAATCATCAAAGATCGCATCCTTCGCGAATACAAGGTGCAGGCGAATGCGGGCAAGCCGATGGTGGCCTATCGCGAGAGTGTTGCCGCCAAGGGCGAGGGCCGCTTTACCTTTGAACGTGAGATTGGCGGAGAAAACCATTTTGCAAGCCTGACGCTTCAGGCCGCTCCGGCATCTTCCGGCGCAGGGAACAGCATCGGGTTCGATGTGTCCTCGAGCATTATTCCCAACGATTACCGCAAGGCCATCGAAGAGGGGATTCAAGACGCTCTTATGACGGGTGTTCTTGGTAATTTTGCCATTATTGACACCCGAGTGACGGTGGTCGGTGGCCAGACTCATCCGACGGAGTCCTCCGAGGTGGCCTTCCGCTCAGCGGCAGTGATGGCGCTTCGCGCGGCCGTCTCAAACGCGAGTCCGGCTTTGCTCGAGCCGATCATGTTGCTGGAGATTGAAACGCCGGAGGAGCACTTGGGCGATGTGCTTGGCGATCTCAGCAGTCGTCGCGGCAAGGTCCGCGAAATCAAGGCGGCCAATGATTTTCAAGTTGTGCAGGCGGATGTTCCGCTTGCGGAAGTTTTTGGATACGCAACTGCGTTGCGTTCATTAACAAAGGGTAGAGCCAGTTATTCGATGGAGCCGCAAGCGTTTGATCCGGTTCCTGAGTCTATGCAGGACTCTATCTTAAATCGGTGAGATAAAATATGACGAATCAACGTATCAGAATTCGGCTGAAATCATTCGACCATCGCGTCCTTGATGTATCGGCCACAGAAATTGTCGAAACGGCAAGACGGACTGGCGCACGCGTTGCTGGCCCTATTCCGCTTCCGACCCGCATCGAGCGGTTCACAGTGAACAAAAGTCCTCACGTGAACAAAAAAGCGATGGAGCAGTTCGAAATCCGGACCCACAAGCGGTTGCTGGATATCATCGACCCGACGATCAAGACGGTTGACGAACTGAAGAAACTGAATTTGCCGGCAGGCGTGGATATCACCATCAAAATCTAGGTTGTGCGATTATGAAGGGTTTGATTGGAAAAAAACTAGGGATGACCTCCGTCTATGACGAGTCTGGAACGGCTGTTCCGGTAACGGTTATCGAAGCGGGACCTTGTGTTGTTGTACAGCGCAAGACCGATGAAAAAGAAGGCTATTCCGCTGTGCAGCTGGGCTTTGAAGACCAGAAGGAACAGCGCATGAACAAGCCGGCTCTGGGCCACCTTAAAAAGGCGGGGGTCGAACCGAAGCGGGTGCTCTCCGAGTTCCGTGTGGACAGTTCCGTGGAAGTTGATGTCGGCGACGTTCTGAATGCGTCTACATTTGAAGAAGTCAACTATGTTGACATTGTCGCAAACGGCAAGGGCCGCGGTTATCAAGGTGTAGTCAAGCGCTACGGTTTTGGTGGTGGTCGTGCGAGTCATGGTGGCGGTTGGCTCCGTCGTCCGGGCTCCATCGGTATGTGTGAATTTCCCGGTCGCGTTTTCAAGGGCAAGAAGATGCCTGGTCAGATGGGCGACAAGCGTGTAACGACCCAGAACCTCAAGATTGTTCAGGTTCGTCCGGAAGAAAACCTGATTCTCGTCAAGGGCTCCGTGCCCGGCGCGAATGGCGGAATTGTGGTCATCAAGGAAGCGCTCAAAAGGAAGTAATCGAGGAAGATCATGAGCAAGATACCTTTAAAAAATATTAGTGGGGAGAGCGTGGGCGACTACGAAGTGGCGGATAATCTCCTCGTTCTCGACCGGGGCGACCAAGCCGTTCACGAAGCCGTTGTTGCATACAATGCACATCAGCGCGCTGGAACCGCATCGACCCTGAGCAAATCCAACGTGGCCGGCAGCGGCAAGAAGCCTTGGAAGCAAAAAGGCCTGGGCCGTGCCCGTGCCGGTTATAAGCAATCGCCGGTATGGCGTGGCGGTGCCGTGGCCCACGGTCCGCACCCCCGCAAATACACGAAGAAGCTTTCGAAGAAAGTGACCCGACTGGCCTTTCAACGCGCCTTCAGCGCCAAGGTGGATCAGGGCGAAGTTACGGTGATTGATGATCTGGCGGTTTCGACTCCCAAGACCAAGGAGTTCAACACGGTGCTGAAAAATCTGAGCATCGACCGCAGCGCCCTGTTTATTGTGGATGTCGCCAGCGATAATCAGCTGCTGGCTTCCCGTAATATTCCGAAGGTTGAAGTGGTTACCGCAAAACTGGCCAATACCTATCAGGTTCTTCGCTACAAAAACGTTGTGGTGACCAAGGCTGGCATGGAAGCGCTGGAAAAGCGTCTGGCATAAGGGGATTCATCGAGATGAAAAATTCAGCTGATATTATCAAAAAGATTTTGTTGACCGAAAAAGGAACGCGTCTTTCCGAAGAGCAGGGCAAATATTTGTTCCGCGTTTCTATGGGTGCCAATAAAGTAGAAATTAAAAGAGCTGTTGAGGAGCTTTTCAATGTCCGTGTTATGGCCGTCAATACGATGCGCCGAAAAGGCAAGAAAAAGCGCCAGCGTACAGCTCATTACGGGACCACTGCTGCGTGGAAGCGCGCGGTTGTCACCTTGCATGAAGATGACAACATTAGTTTGATCTAAGGAGTTAATTGCAATGGGTTTAAAGACGCATAAACCGACAACGCCGAGCCGCCGGCATATGGTGTTGTCCGATTTTGCCGACATTACCAAGTCAACGCCTGAGCGTTCGCTGGTTAAGGCAAAGAAAAGTAATGCAGGCCGCAATAGCGCAGGGCGTATTTCGGTTCGGCACCGTGGTGGTGGCCATAAGCGCCGTTACCGTGTGATCGATTTCAAGCGCGACAAGTTTGGCATTCCTGCCAAGGTTGCAGGGATTGAGTATGATCCCAACCGCTCGGCGCGTATTGCGCTGCTGCACTATGCCGACGGCGAAAAACGCTACATCGTTGCGCCGGCCGGTCTGGAAGTTGGAGCGACGCTGATGTCCGGTCCGAATGCCGAGCCTTCGCTGGGCAATGCACTGCCGCTCAGCAGTATTCCGGTCGGCATGGCTGTGCATAACATTGAGTTGATTGCCGGTCGGGGTGGACAGCTTGTTCGGTCCGCAGGCACTTCGGCCCAGCTGATGTCCCGCGAAGACGAGTTTGCGCACATCAAGATGCCTTCCGGTGAAATTCGCCTGATCCGTACCAACTGCCTGGCAACGATTGGTCGTGTTGGCAATGTGGATCATAACAACATTGTGATGGGCAAGGCTGGCCGCAAGCGCTGGATGGGCATCCGCCCGACTGTTCGCGGTGTTGCCATGAACCCGGTCGACCATCCGATGGGTGGTGGTGAAGGGCGTACCTCCGGTGGCGGTCATCCGAAATCACCATGGGGTCTTCTGGCGAAGGGGAAACGTACTCGCGATAAGCATAAAGCGACCAACAAGTATATTGTTGAGCGGAGGAAGAAATAGTTATGGCTCGTTCACTGAAAAAAGGTCCATACGTAGACCTCAAGCTGGTCAAGAAGGTTCGCAAGATGGAAGACTCTGGACGCAAGGCCCCGATCAAGACGTGGGCTCGCAACTCCATGATCGTACCGGAATTTGTTGGGCAGACCTTCAATGTTCACAACGGCAAAGTTTTCGTTCCGGTGTTTGTTACGGAGAATATGGTCGGGCACAAACTGGGCGAATTTTCGCCTACCCGCGCCTTTAGAACCCACGGTATGGCAACGGATAAGGGATAGCCTGTATTTTTTTTGAAGGAAATACTGGATTTTAGGGAACAATTGCATAGACTGTGCGCCCTTTATCCCTTGTGGACAAATACGAGAGTGAAAACACCATGGAAGTGTCAGCAACAACAAAGTATGTGAAAATGTCGCCGACGAAAGCACGCGATCTGGCAAACAAAATTAAAGGTTTGCCGGTAGCGGACGCGTTGCGCATCACAGAGTTTAATGCTCGCAAGGCTGCTGTGCAGCTCGGAAAAACCCTCAAGTCGGCCATTGCAAATGCCGAGAACAACGAGGGGCTTTCCGCCGACAGCCTTTATGTTAAGAACGCCATCGTTGACGGTGGGCCGATAATGAAGCGTTTTCGGCCTCGTGCACGGGGCATGGCTAGTCCGATTCAGAAGAAGACCAGCCACGTAACTATTATTTTAACCGACAACGCGTAGTTGACGAAAGGAGACCGTTTTGGGTCAGAAAGTAAATCCTATTGGACTGAGGCTCGCCTTGACCAAAGACTGGCGTTCGCGCTGGTACGCCGATAAGCGCGATTTTGGTGCGATGCTTAAGGAAGACATCGACATCCGCGAACTGGTAGCCGGGCGGCTTAAAGATGCTGCGGTGTCGGATATATATATTGAGCGTTATGCCAACCGTATCCGCGTTACCATTAAAACCGCGCGTCCGGGCTTGGTGATCGGCCGTAAAGGCGAAGACATCGATAAGCTCCGTGAAATCATCGCGAAGTTGACGAATAAAGAAATCTACATCGAAATTGCCGAGATCAAGAAGCCCGACATCGATGCCACACTGGTTGCGGAAAACATTGCCATGCAGCTTGAGCGCCGTGTTTCCCACCGGCGTGCCATGAAGCGCTCCCTGCAGCTTGCAATGGACAACGGTGCCCTTGGCATCAAGATCCTGGCCGGCGGCCGTTTGAACGGTGCGGAAATTGCCCGTTCGGAAAGCTATAAGGAAGGCAAGATTCCGTTGCATACGTTGCGTGCCAATATTGACTATGGTACTGCGGAGGCAAATACCGTTGCCGGTATTATTGGAATCAAGGTGTGGATCTGCAAGGAATCCGAAAAGAAAGCCTAGGAGTTTGAACCATGCCTTTGATGCCGAAGAGAGTTAAATTTAGAAAGGTCCAGCGCGGATCCCGCAAAGGTCTCGCGCAAGCGGGCAATACGCTGGCCTATGGCGAGTATGGTCTCCAGTCCTTGGAACGTGGATGGATCAGCGCGATCCAGATTGAAGCGTGCCGTGTGGCTGCCAACCGTGCAATGAAACGTAAAGGGAAACTGTGGATTCGCATCTTCCCTGATAAACCGATTACGAAGAAACCGTTGGAAGTTCGTATGGGTAAGGGTAAAGGCGCCGTGGATCAGTGGGTTGCCGTTATCAAACCTGGAACGATGCTTTTCGAACTGGATGGAGTTCCGGAAGCGCTGGCCAAGGAATGCCTGCGTCTCGCAGCAACCAAGCTGCCGGTGCGCGTCCGTTTTGTTCAGCGGCATTCTCACGATTAACCGACAGGGTTTGCTATGAAGGTAATAGATCTTAAAGAAATGACGGTGGAGGAGCTGGATCAACAGCTTGCCGACATCAAGAAGGAACAGTTTAATCTGAAGCTGCAACAAGTTTCAGGGCAGTTGGAAAACCCGGCTCGCATGAAAGAACTGCGCCGCACGGTTGCTCGGATCAAGACACTCCAGGGCAATAAGAAAGTTGAAGGGTAAAGGGTATGGATCAGGCAAAAAGACATTTGAGAAAGGCGCGTGAAGGGCGCGTATGCAGCGATAAGGCCGACAAGACCATCGTTGTAATGATCGAACGCCGCGTACGCCATCCGCTTTATGGCAAGGAAATTCGCGTAACGAAGAAAGTTCATGCACACGACGAAGAAAACCGCGCTAAGGTAGGTGATGTGGTTCGCGTTATGGAAACGCGCCCATTAAGCCGCCTGAAACGCTGGCGTCTGGTGGACATTATTTCTGAAGCGTCTAAATAGGATAGAGTGCGATGATTCAGGAACTAACACGTTTAAAAGTAGCTGATAACTCGGGCGCACGTAGTGTGATGTGCATCCGCGTACTGAATAGCAAGAGCCAGTATGCTCGGGTTGGCGATGTCATTCGCGTTTCTGTTAAGGAAGCTCAGGCGAATGGTATGGTGAAAAAAGGTGAACTCTGCAAAGCAGTGGTGGTGCGTACCAAAAGTACGATTCGTCGTCCGGATGGCTCCTGCCTCCGCTTCGACGGAAATGCGGCGGTCATTATCGATGACAGTGGCAACCCGCGCGGCACCCGAATCTTTGGACCGGTTGCCCGAGAATTGCGCGAAGGCGACTTCATGAAAGTTGTGTCGCTTGCGCCCGAAGTGCTGTAGCGCCAAGAGAGGATTTAGAGCATGAACAAAGCAGGCAAATGCCACATTAAGAAAGGCGATGCAGTGATTGTGATCGCCGGAGATGACAAAGGTAAAACCGGCAAGGTCCTGAAGATCATGCCCCAGGGCGAGCGCGCCTTGGTTGAAGGGATTAACTTTGTGAAGAAACACATGCAGAAGACAGAAGACAATCCACAAGGTGGCGTTGTTGAAATGGAAGCGCCCATTGCGCTTTCCAATCTAAAGGTGTCTGCGTAACGGTTCCGGAATGGAACGCTAATTTTGGAGGAAGGGTTCGATGGCCCCAACACTGAAAACCAAGTATGAAGAAGAAATAGTTTCTGAGCTTAAAAAAAGCCAGGGCTATAGCAGTAAGATGCAGGTTCCGGCGCTGAAGAAGATCGTGCTCAACCTGTGTGTGTCGCTCAATCATGACCGTGATGCGCTGACTTCATTGGCAGACGATCTCGGCAAGATTACCGGCCAGAAAGCCGTGGTGACCAAGGCCAAGAAAAGTGTGTCGAACTTCAAGCTGCGCGAAGGTATGTCGATTGGTGCCAAAGTAACGTTGCGCAATGATCGCATGTATGAGTTCATGGATCGTCTCGTGAATGTTGCATTGCCGCGTATTCGCGACTTCCGTGGAATTCCCGGCAATTCGTTTGACGGGCAGGGCAACTATTCCATGGGCCTGCAGGAACAGACCGTGTTTCCGGAAATCGATCCGGATAAAGTGAAAATAATTCACGGTATGGATATCACATTTGTGACATCGGCTAAAAAAGATGATGAAGCGAAAGAGCTTCTCAAGCTGATGGGAATGCCGTTTGCAACGGGCAACTAAGAAACGAAGGTAAGTAAGATGGTTTTATCGGATCCAATTGCTGACATGTTAACCCGCATCCGTAATGCTCAAATGGCGGAAAAGAACGTGGTGCAAATGCCACATTCCAAAATGAAGAGTGAAATTGCGCGCCTGCTTAAAGCAGAAGGGTTTATCAAAGATTATACGAATGAAAACGAGGACGGTAAGAGCGTTCTCAATTTGTTCCTGAAATATACCGCCGATCGTGAGCCGGTCATTCAGGGATTGCGCCGTATTAGCAAACCCAGCTGCCGCAAGTATGTTTCCTCCACTGAGGTTCCGCGGGTACTGGGAGGCATCGGAGTTGCTCTTTTGAGCACCTCTTCCGGCGTAATGACCGACAACGAAGCCAGACAAAAATCAGTCGGGGGCGAAGTCCTCTGCTACATCTGGTAAGAAACCGAGGTTAAGCAATGTCTAGAATAGGAAAACAACCAATTTCAATCCCCGGCGGTGTAACGGTCGAGGTAAACGGGCAGACGGTAACGGTCAAGGGCTCCAAGGGAGAATCCTCCTATGAAGCACCGACTTGTATTGCTGTTCAAGTAGAGGGGGGCGAAGTGGTCGTTTCCCGTACAGATGCCTCAAAGCACGGCACGGCCATGTTCGGCACGGTGCGCAGTATCATCAATAACATGGTGATCGGTGTGAGTCAGGGCTATAAGAAAGAGCTCTTGATTGAAGGTGTCGGATATAAAGCCGTCATGAAAGGGCAGGAAATTGTCCTTTCGTTGGGCTTCTCCCATGATATCAACTACAAGATTCCCGATGGGATCAAAGTTGATGTTCAAAACGGAACAAGCGTTTCCGTGGACGGGATCGACAAGCAGCTGGTCGGGCAGGTAGCCGCACGCATTCGCGATTACTCACCGGCCGAGCCATACAAGGGTAAAGGCGTACGCTACGTTGGCGAACAGATTCGCCGCAAGGAAGGTAAGGCGGTTGCATAACCATGAGCACTAAATCAAACAGAGATCTTAGACTTCGTCGGCACATGCGTGTGCGCAACAAAATCAGTGGAACGGCCGAGCGCCCTCGCATGGCGGTGTTCCGTTCCAACAAGAGGTTGGAAGTTCAATTTATCGATGACGACGCGCGAGTGACGCTTGCGGGTGTTTCTTCCTCGGGAAAGAACGCCGATGCGGCAAAGGTATTGGGCTCCAAGGCCGCTGAGCTGGCCAAGAGCAAGGGCATCGAGACGGTGGTTTTCGACCGCGGCGGGTTCGCTTTCGGCAGCAACCTGAAGATTTTGGCCGACAGTGCACGTGAAGCGGGCCTCAATTTCTAGGGATATTCAAGGAGTTTCCAAATGGCAGATGAACGTAGAGAACGCAGGGGTCGCAGAGATCGCAACGACCGTAAGGAAGTTAGGGAAAAGCCGGAGTTTGAAGAGCGCGTGGTTCACATTAGCCGCAACTCCAAGGTCGTGAAGGGCGGACGTCGCTTCAGCTTTGGTGCACTGGTTGTGGTGGGGGATCGCAAAGGTCGCGTGGGTTTCGGATTGGGTAAAGCCGCTGAAGTGGCAGAAGCCATCCGCAAGGCAGGCGACGTTGCCAAACGTAACCTGCAGACGGTAACCATGCGCGGTACCACGTTGCCCCACGATTCAATCGGCAAATACAGCGGCGCTCAGGTTTTGATCCGCCCTGCATCCAAAGGTACCGGTATTATCGCGGGCGGTCCGTGCCGTGCCGTACTCGAATTGGCCGGTGTGCGCGATGTTCTCGCCAAATCGCTGGGCAGCAACAATCACCTGAATGTAACGAAAGCGACCTTGAAGGCTTTGGATTCGCTTCGTTCCAAAGAAGAAGCGCTATCCCTCCGCAAGGGTTAGTTTTTAGCAAGAGGATTTGATCATGGATTTGCATTCATTGCAGACAGCAGAAGGATCCAAGCACCGGAGAATCCGGGTTGGACGCGGTCGGGCTTCCGGCAAAGGTAAAACTGCGGGACGTGGCCACAAAGGACAGATGTCCCGCGCGGGCGCTACCCACAAGCCGTTGTTCGAAGGGGGCCAGATGCCGTTCGTTCGGAAACTTCCAAAGCGTGGTTTCACCAATATTAATCGTAAGGTTATCGTTCCTGTCAATCTGGACGCGCTTGCTGCATTTGAAGACGGTGCTGAGGTAACCATCGAGTTGCTCAAGGAAAAGGGTTTGGTAAATGGCCGTTATGACGGTGTCAAAATACTTGGCACCGGAGTGGTGGAGAAGAAGCTGATCGTGACGGTGAATGCATTCTCCGCCTCGGCCAAGGAAAAAATCGAAGCCGCTGGCGGCTCCTGCGAAGTCGTTTAATCAACGAAAGGCCATACCCATGCTTTCCGCTTTTGTAAACACATTCAAGATTACCGAACTCAGGCAACGAATTCTTTTCACGTTTGGCCTGATCTTCATCTGTCGACTGATTGCTGCTGTTCCGATTCCCGGTGTTGATGCGGTTGCAATTCGATCGTTTATTGACGCTCAGGGCGGTGCGCAGAGCGGTTTGCTTGGAATGTTTAACCTTTTTAGCGGAGGAGCTCTTCTTCGGTGCTCCATCGGTTCGCTGGGTATCATGCCCTACATCAGTGCATCCATTATTTTGCAGTTGATGACGGCCGTTGTTCCGCATCTTGAAAAGTTGGCACGGGAAGGGGATGTTGGCCGCCAGAAAATTACGCAATATACACGGTATCTGACCGTTATTCTCTGTGTTATTCAGGCTTTTGCAATGTCTACAACGCTTCAAAGCGGACGCTATTTTGGTCTTCCGGCGGAGGTTGTACGTATTCCGGGCGCCGGTTTTCTTTTGCTCAGTATCATGGCCATTGTCACCGGTACACTGTTGTTGATGTGGGTTGGCGAGCAGATTACCGATCGTGGGATTGGCAACGGCATCTCGATTATCATTACAGTAAATATTGTCAGTAGACTTCCAATGGCAGTGAAGACGCTGGTGGACAAGCTCACTCCGGTTGACGGAATTGCCGAAATCGGCGTTTTCCATCTGGCACTCCTTCTCGCTTTGATTTTCTTTGTGATTCTCGGTGTTGTTGCCGTTACGCAGGCACAACAGAAAGTCCCGGTGCAATTTGCCAAGCGCATGGTTGGCCGCAAGATGATGCAGGGAGGGGCGTCCCACCTTCCGCTTCGCATAAACTACTCTGGCGTGATGCCCATCATTTTCGCTTCGGCCATTATTGCAATTTTCCCAAAGGTGGCCAGCTTTCTCCCCTTTAAGGCGACGCAGGCGTGGGCCAACTCTTTTGCGGGTTCGGGCGGATATATGTTTTTCTTCGGTCTGATGATTCTATTCTTTTCCTATTTCTGGGTGGCCACGCAGTTTAATCCCATCCAGATTGCCGACGACTTGAAGCGGCGTGGCGGTTATATACCGGGCATTCGCCCCGGTCGTCCGACTGCGGAATATCTGGACCGCACCATGACACGTCTGACTCTGGCCGGTGCTGTCTTTCTTACGGCGATTGCTGTAATGCCGAATATCATGACTTCGCAGTTTAATATTCCGTGGATTGTCGCGTCTTTCTTTGGCGGCACCAGTCTGCTGATTATTGTTGGCGTGATGCTCGACACCATGCGGCAGGTTGAATCGCACCTGCTTATGCGTCATTACGATGGCTTCCTCAAAAAAGGGAAGATGCGCGGTAAAAAATGAACGCAATAGTACTTTTGGGACCTCCCGGTGCAGGCAAAGGTACCGTTGCTGAAGTATTGGCTTCCAGGGGGTACTGCCACATTTCGACAGGGGATCTCCTGCGCGACCAAATCCGGACAGAGACACCTTTGGGTTTGGAGGCAAAAGAGAAGATGGATCACGGGTGTTTTGTGCCTGATCATGTGGTGGTCGATATGATCCGCAATTTACTCCAAAATGCAGAAGTGGGGCAGAAATTCCAGTTTGATGGATTCCCGCGCACGCTGGTACAGGCTGAAAAGCTGGACATACTGCTCCAGTCGCTCGGCGGCACTCTTTCTCAGGTTATTCTTTTGGAATGCCCGGATGAGGTTATTGTCGAGCGTTTGAGTGGCCGCCGCACCTGCAATACCTGCGGTTCGGTGTATCACACGGTGTTCAATCCGTCAGGCAAGGGTGAGCGGTGCAACCTTGATGGGTGCAAGCTGGTGCAGCGCCCTGACGATAAGGCCGAAACGGTTCGCAAGCGACTCGGCGTCTATGCAGACCGAACAGCTCCGCTTATCAATTACTATAAAGAAAAGAACCTTATTCATTCGGTCGACGCCTCTCTCGGCATCGACGAAGTTAGACGCGCGGTTCTTGAGAAACTGGGTTAATTGCCGACATGATTATTGTCAAAAAACCTAATGAGCTGGCCGCAATGCGCATTAGCGCCAAAAAGACCGCTACCATATTGCATAAGGTTGCCGCCAAGGTTGCGCCCGGTGTGACGACGAGGGAGCTAGACGAATATGCCGCCGAGCTCGCGCGTAAGGAGGAGGGTACTTGCGCCTTCTACGGTTACCACGGTTTTTCCGGCCACATCTGTTCTTCGGTCAACGAAGAGGTGGTTCATGGCATTCCGGGCCGGCGGGTTATCCGCGAGGGCGATATTGTCAGCATTGACTTTGGTCTTGTATTTGGCGGGTTTGTCGGTGATACGGCGGTAACCGTAGCGGCGGGTGGAATTGCCCCGGAATGGCAACGTCTTTTGGATGTGACAAAGGCCTCGCTTGAGGCGGGAATTTCCAGGGCGATCGAGGGCAATCGGCTCTCGGATATTTCCAATGCGGTGCAGACTGTCGCCGAGGGGGCCGGCTTTTCCGTGGTGCGCGACTTTGTCGGACATGGTATTGGCAGAGAGATGCACGAGGACCCCCAGATCCCGAATTATGGCCCGCCTGGACGAGGTCCGGTGCTGAAGGCCGGTATGACTTTTGCGATTGAGCCCATGATTAATCTTGGGATTCATAAAACAGAAACGTTGAATGATGGATGGACTGTGGTAACGAAGGATCGTCTGCCGTCGGCCCACTTTGAACATACGATTGCAGTGGGTAAGGAACGGGCCGAAGTTTTAACCCTTCCCCAATTGGATTCGTAATGGAGAAAAAAGAGACAATTTTACTAGACGCTAACTTAATATCTGTGATAGACAACAACGCTTTTGATGCAGAACTGCGTAATGGACACCGTTTTGTAGCGTTTTTGGGACGCGACGACATTGGTCGGTGTGCTCCGCAAGTCGGTACGCAAATAACAGTTGAAATGTCGCCCTATGATATGTCCAAGGGGCGTCTGGTTATAGACCAGGAGCAATGAGATGAAAGTACGAGCTTCAGTTAAACGTATGTGTGAACAATGTAAGGTAATCCGGCGCAAAGGCGTGGTTCGCATCATTTGCACGAACCCGCGTCATAAACAACGCCAAGGATAATAAGGAGTTTATTAATGCCACGTGTACTCGGTATAGACATTCCCGGAAGAAAAAGGCTGGAATACGCCTTGCGGTATATTTATGGAATCGGTCCTACGACCGCAAAAGAGATCGTTGAGAAGGCGAAGCTTGATCCGGCAAAGAAAGCGGATGATCTGACAGACGAGGATATCCAACGTCTTGTTGCCGTTCTGCAGAGCGACTATCGGATTGAGGGTGACCTCCGTCGTGAAGTTTCGGCTAACATTCGCCGTCTCATCTCAATTGGAACGTACCGTGGCCGTCGCCACCGTGCAGGCCTTCCGGTTCGTGGACAGCGCACAAAAACCAATGCCCGCACCCGCAAGGGCGCGAAGCGCACCGTGGGTATCGTTCGCGGCAAGGAAGCTCGCTCCGCCGTCAAGGCCGCAAAATAAGGGCGCTGATTAAAAAGGATTATTCTCATGGCAGAAGAAAAAGTAGAAGTTGAAGAAAAGGCCGCGGAAGCTGCTGCACCGGTTGCTGAAGAAAAAGCGGCCCCCGTTGCAGAGGAAAAAGCGGCGCCCGCTGGCGAAGTAAAGGCCGAAGAGGCTGCTGAAGAAAGGAAGTCCAAACTTCCAACTGCGGCCGACCTGCTGGCCGACGAAAAGATTGAGCCAATTAAGCGCCGCAAGGGTTCGAAGAATGTTCCGTTCGGAATCGCTTTCATCAAGACCACGTTTAACAACACGATCGTGTCGATTACAGACATGCGCGGAAACGTGATTTCCTGGAGCAGCGCTGGACGTTGTCACTTTAAAGGGTCGCGCAAGAGCACTGCATTTGCGGCAACATCTGTTGCACAGGATGCCGCTCGTGGAGCAATCAGCCACGGCATGACCGAGGTTGAAGTTCGTGTTCAGGGCCCGGGGGCTGGCCGCGAATCCGCCGTTCGTGCCATCCAGTCTGCCGGTCTTTCGATTACGGTCATCAAGGATACCACCGCGATTCCGCATAACGGATGCCGGCCGCCGAAGCGCCGCCGCGTTTAATTTTTGTTGAACAATTAATAACTACACCATACGAACCGGTTAATGCCCGGTTCTGGGAGGATAAATAATATGGCTACACGACTCGGTCGTTTTGAAATGCCGAAACAGCTCGTGAAGGACGAGTCTGTTTCCACCGAAGATTACGGTAAATTCTATGCAGAACCCTTCGAAGGCGGTTATGGCCGTACGATGGGCAACTCGCTCCGCCGCGTACTGCTTTCTTCTCTTGAAGGCGCTGCGGTTTCTTCAGTAAAAATCAAGGGTGCTCCACATGAATTCTGCAGTCTCGAAGGGGTTGTGGAAGATGTCACCGATATCATCCTGAACATTAAGCAGCTTCTGTTTAAAACCTATTCCCGCGATTCGCAAACCGTAAAGATCAAGGTTGAGGGTCCGGGCGAAGTTACCGCCGGAGACATTGTTGCTCCGGATACAATCGAAGTGCTGAATCCCGACTTTGTAATCTGCACGATGGCCGAAGGCGGCGTATTCGAAGCGGAAATGGAAGTTCGCGTTGGACGTGGCTATTGCCCGGCTGATCTGAACAAGAAAGAAAATCAGGAAATCGGCGTAATTCCGATCGACTGTCTTTTCTCCCCGGTTCGCCGCGTTAAGTATGCCACCGAAAATACCCGTGTGGGCCGTCGTACCGACTACGACAAACTCGTAATCGAAATTTGGACGGATGGGCGTGTAAGCCCGGATGACGCGCTGACCATGTCTGCGGCCATTCTGCGCCACCACCTTGATGTGTTCGTGAGCTACGACAAGGACCTGATCGAGTTTGAAGAAAGCGAAAAGCAGATCGACCTCGAAAAGGAAGAGCTGCGGAAGAAGCTGAACATCAGCGTCAACGAAATCGAACTGAGTGTTCGTGCCGCGAACTGCTTGAACAACGCCAATATTACCACGGTGGGTGAGCTCGCGCAGAAGACGGAAGCCGAAATGCTGAAATACCGCAACTTTGGTAAGAAGTCGCTCAACGAGATCAAAGCGAAGATCCAGGAAATGGGACTTTCTCTTGGAATGACCTTCGATAGCGACCTGTTGAAACCTACGGTTACCGAAGAACAGTTTTAAAATATCCAGAGGTTGGAATAATGAGACATCGTAAAAAAACAGTAAAACTAGGCCGCACCAGTGCGCATCGTAATGAGTTGCTCGCAAATCTGGTTTGTGCCCTGATCGATAACAAGCGGATCAAAACCACTTTGCCTAAAGCCCGTGCTGCACGCAGCCTCGCTGAAAAAATGGTTACGCTCGGCAAGAAAGGCACGTTGGCTGCTCGCCGTCAGGCCATCTCGACGCTGAAGCAGGAAGGGTCCGTGAAGGAATTATTTGAGAGCGTCGCCCCGACTTTTGCGGAACGCGCTGGCGGGTACACCCGCATCATCAAGCTCGGTCGTCGGATTTCCGACAGCTCCGAAATGGTGTTTCTGGAATGGGTTGATGCCGTTGCGGCTCCAGTCGTAGAGACTGAAGTTGCTGAGGCTGCCGCTGAGTAAGCCAGCCTGATTTCCAAGATAAACCTCGTGGTCATTATGACTGCGGGGTTTTTTTGTTTATGGAGCTAAATCACGATTTTCGACCTATGTCCATGCTCTGAATTTTCGGAGTTCCGCACCAAAGTCCCCGTTGGATGATTCTCCGGGATGTAAAATTTCACAATATTAAACATTTGATCCGTTTTGGATTGCGGAAAAATGGAGAGGTGCTAGTTTCTGCGCATAATTTTGCGAAATTGGGGATGCAGAAGCTAAAAAATCAGGGAATAGAAGCCAATGAGCCGTAGTTCATTTATTCAGCAGATCATTGATACTGCTAAAGTTAAGAAACATAATATTGTGTTGCCGGAGGGGAGCGACGAGCGCGTGCTCGAAGCGGCCAATACCATTAATCAGGAAGCCATTGCGGCGGTCACCTTGCTGGGCGACGAAGTGCAGATAAAAGACTGGTTTGCGAAACAGGGCTACAGTCTGGATGGCATAACCGTCATTAATCCTGAAACCTCTGAAAAGCTGGAAGAATATGCCAGTGCCTTCTACGAGCTTCGCAAGGCCAAGGGCATTACGCCTGAGCAGGCCCTTTCGGCCGTCAGACAGGTCAATTATTTTGGAATGATGATCATGCATTCGGGGGAAGCACATGGCCTTGTTTCCGGCGCCGCGCACTCAACGGCAGACACCGTTCGTCCAGCGCTACAGATCATCAAGGCGGCTAAAAAAGGAGCAACGGTTTCAAGTTTCTTCATCATGGATGTGAACGACAAGACCTATATTTTCTCCGATTGTGCTCTGGTTGAAAATCCGACGGCGGAACAGTTGGCCGATATTGCTGTGGACAGCGCCGTTTCCGCTGCGGCCTATGACATCCCGCCACGGGTTGCGTTGCTCTCTTATTCCACCTATGGATCAGGTAAGAGCGAAATGGTTGAAAAGGTTTCCACCGCGGTGGAGCTGGCCAAGGCTAAAGTGGCGAATGAATTCCCCGACATGGGTATTGTGGTTGATGGTGAAATTCAGGCCGACGCGGCCATTGTTGCCAGTGTGGCGCAGAAAAAATGCCCGGATAGCCCGCTTGGCGGGGAAGCCCGGGTTCTGGTGTTTCCTGATCTCAATGCAGCCAACATTGGCTATAAACTGGTGCAGCGTCTCGCTGGTGCCGGAGCCTACGGTCCGGTTCTTCAGGGACTCAACAAACCGGTTAACGACCTTTCCCGCGGGTGCAGTGTTGAAGACATTGTTGGCACCGTTGCTCTCACCGTCTTGCAGGCGTCCAACTAACTTTTAGGAAAGATAAGTAATGAAGATTCTCGTTCTCAATTCCGGATCCTCGTCGATCAAATTCAAGCTCTATGCTGTAAATCAGGAAACCGGCCAGTTTTCCGCACAGTGCGAGGGGCAGGCGGATCGCATTGGTATTGCCGGTTCAACCATCACTCGCAAATGTGCGGGTTGCCGCAAAGACAAGCAGTTTGTTGATCTGCCAACCCATAAGACGGCCATTGATGAAATCCTGAAGCTGCTGGTCGCAAGCGACAAGGGAGTGCTCAAGAACCTGGAAGAACTGAGTGGTGTCGGGCACCGCGTGGTGCACGGCGGAGAGGACTTTACTGGGTCTGTAATCATCGACCGCAAGGTTATCAAGGCGATTGAACGCAACTCCATGCTCGCTCCTTTGCATAACCCGCCAAACTTGATGGGAATCAAGGCAATGCAGTCGCTGCTTCCCGATATGCCGCAGGTGGCCGTTTTTGATACGGCGGTGCATCAGACCATGCCCAAAAAGGCCTACATGTATGCACTGCCGCGCATCCAGTACACCAACTATAAGATCCGTAAGTATGGGTTTCATGGAACCTCTCACGGCTATGTGGCAGAGAAGGCCGCAGAAGCACTCGGGAAGCCGCTGGAAGATCTTAAGCTGATCACCTGCCACCTCGGGAATGGAGGGTCCATAGCGGCGTTTCAGGGCGGGAAATCGATCGATACCTCCATGGGTTTCACGCCGCTCGACGGAATTATGATGGGCACGCGTTCTGGCTCGCTCGATCCCTATATTCCGCTTCATATTATGGAATCGCAGGAACTGACGCCGGCACAGGTGAGCTCGATGATGAACAAGCAGGGCGGTTTGCTCGCCATTGCCGGCAAGAGCGACATGCGCGACATTGTTGAAACGGCAAAGGAAGGCGACAAGGACTGTATCGACGCCATCGAAATGTTCTGCTACCGCATCCAGAAATTTGTTGGAGGCTATATTGCCGCGATGAACGGGGTGGATGGTATTGTCTTTACCGCTGGAGTGGGGGAAAATAATCCGATGCTGCGCAAGATGATCCTCGAAAACTTTGGTTTCATCGGGTTGACAGTCGATGATGCGCGTAACGACGCTAACGAGACCATCATTACCTCCGACGATTCCAAGGTTGCGGGTCTTAAGATCCACACCAACGAAGAGCTCGTCATCGCACTCGATACCTACCACCTCATCAAGAAATAAAAAGCACAGATAAACGCGGATACACGTAAATTTAGTGTTCGCTGTTTGGCTTGGAGGGACGGTATGCGTCCCTCCTTTTTCTTGGTGCGCCCGGCAGGGCGCATTCGCTTGAGGGTGAAAGTCCCTCACGGGCCCG
>CAZWZW010000036.1:0-20163 GCA_964639125.1 uncultured Verrucomicrobiota bacterium | reverse complement strand
AATTATCATTATGGCCTCTTCTTCTACTTATTGCATGGTTTGAAATAAATGAGTGTCTAGAAGCTATAATTTGCGTCATCAAATTACAATAGGTTTTTGATGTTGCTAGGGAATAGTTAGCGATGTTAGGTCTTACTGCTATCCACGAAAATGCGTTTTTTAGAGAAACGGAGGATATTGTATCCATCCGCCATAACGATCTGGTATAGTTTTCTTCGCATAGAAGCAGGGCATAGCGTTTGCAGATGACCGAAGCATAACATGCTCGGCCTGCATGGATCCTTGGCGTATGGACCCTGGGGGAAATAGATGACAGCATATTTTATCCGAAGACTATTGTTGATGATTCCGACCTTCATCGGGATCACGTTCGTGGTGTTTTTCACGATGCGCTCGGCACCAGGAGGTCCCATCGAGCAGGCGCGCCAGGCCAAGATGCAACAGATGCAGCAGCAGGGCGGTGCCGGTGGAGGGACAGGAGCCGCCGCAGCCGGGCAACCGGACGGCGAGGAGGCGCTGACTCCGGAGGAAGAGGCGCGCCTCATGAAGGAATACGGAATTTCGGACAACATTCTGGCGGACTATGGCCGCTGGGTTGCCAACATGGTGAAGCTGGATTTCGGGGAATCCAACGTCTATGGCGTGAATGTGATGAAGCTGATTCTCAGCAAGATGCCGATCTCGATCTTCTTCGGCCTGATCTCCATGTTTGTGATCTATGGCGTCTGCATTCCGCTGGGTCTGACCAAGGCCATCAAGCACCGGGGCTTTTTCGACAACGCCAGCTCACTGCTGGTTTATTTCGGCTATGCGATCCCCGGCTATGCACTGGGCGCCCTGCTGGTGGTATTCGTGGCCTCCAACTGGCAGCTGCTTCCGCTGGGAGGCTTTGTAAGCGAAAACTTTGCGGACCTGAGCTTCGGAGCCCGGATGCTCGACCTGATCAAGCATTCAATCCTGCCGCTGTGCTGCTACCTGATCGGCAGTTTCGCCTTCATGACCATGCTGATGAAGAACCAGCTGATGGAGCAGATGTCGGCCGACTATGTGCGTACGGCGCTGGCGAAAGGCGTTTCCTACAAGCGCGCGATCTTCAAGCATGCCCTCGACAACAGCCTGATTCCGATCGCCACCACCTTCGGCAACCAGATCAGTCTGCTGGTCGGCGGGTCGTTTTTGATCGAATCCATTTTCAACATCGACGGGATCGGCATGCTGGGCTTCATGTCTGCCCTGAACAAGGACTATCCGGTGGTGATGGGCGTGCTGGCCATCAGTGCCATACTGCAACTGCTCGGCAACATTCTCTCGGACCTATGCGTGGCCGCGGTGGACCCGCGGGTGAAATTCGGCTAGCGCATCAATTCTTTAATAATCCCCGGAACGACCCAACATGAAGCGACCCAAACTCAGCCCGATCACAAAGATGCGCTTCACCCGCTTCAAGTCGATCAAACGCGGCTACTACAGTTTCTGGATCCTGCTGGTGCTGACCCTGCTCTCGTTTGTGGGCGAGCTATTCATCAACAACAAGGCCCTGATCGTTAAATACGAAGGGAAGGTCTATTTCCCGGTTCTCCGGAGCATTCCCGGCATCAGCAAACAGTACAAGGGTAAAGATTTCGGGGAGAACTACACCTACGAAGCCAAATACCGCGAACTGCAGGCCAAATGGAAAGCCGCCGACTCGGACAACTGGGTACTCATGCCGCTGGTACCCTACAGCGTCGGGGAATCCGATCCGATCGACATGAAGGCGCTACGAGCCAAGGAGGCGCGGCTCAAAGAGCAGCTTGCGCTGGACCTGTCCACACTCCGGGAAAAAACAACCGACACCGCAATGCTGACCGAAAAGACAAACGAGTTGCATCTGGCCAAAGAAAAAGAGGTTTCCCGGCTCTTCAAGGAAGCCTTCCACCCGCTGCCCCCCAACGCCGCAACGAAACACTATCTGGGCACCGACAAAATCGGCCGCGACATTCTCGCACGCCTCGTATTCGGCTACCGGATCGCCATCCTCTTTTCCCTGATCCTGATGCTGTTCAACTATGGCATCGGCGTGACGGTCGGTTGTTCCATGGGCTATTTCGGCAAGTGGGTCGACCTGCTGGGACAACGCCTCATCGAGATCCTGTCCCGCGTGCCGTTCATCTATGTGATCATGATCGCCAGCACGATATATGGACGGAGCTTCGGGCTGTTGCTGGGGCTGATGGTACTCTTCGGCTGGATGGGATCGACCTGGCAGATGCGTACCGCGACCTACCGCGAAAAGGCGCGCGACTACATCATGGCGGCACGGTCGCTCGGCGCCTCCAATGCGCGGATCATCTTCGTACACATCATCCCAAGCACGATCTCGCTATTGGTCACGTTCATCCCTTTCTCCATATCCGGTGCCATCATCGGCCTGACCTCGCTCGACTTTCTCGGCTTCGGCCTCCCACCGGGCACACCAAGCTGGGGCGAGCTGATGAAAATGGGCACCGAAAACATGGACTCGCCGTGGATCGTTGCGTCGGTGGTGGGTGCCATGATCCTGATCCTGTTTTTGGTCAACCTCGTCGGCGAAGCGATCCGCGAGGCGTTCGACCCGAAAAAATTCACGAAATACGAGTAATCCGGAGACTGTTGCGACATGACCAAATGGCTAACCTATCTCGGCGTACTGCTCGTACTGATCGTCGTCACGATTCTCTCCATCACCGCAAGCAAGGCGGGCTTCCTGATCGTGGAAGACTGCGAATACGAATACCGACCCTGCTCCATCGAGGAAAAATATACCCTCCTGTTCCACGGACAGAAGGAACCCATCAAACGCTTCCCCGTCACCCGGGAACCTCTTCCCGAAGGACTGGACTGGCAGAACGGGGCCGACCAAAAACCGTTCGCCGACCCCAACGCCAAAAAAGGCGGAACCTGGAACACCTTCATCCCGACCTTCCCCCAAACCCTGCGACAGCGCGGCCTGAACGCCAACACCAGTTTCCGCGAATATCTGGACCTTAACGACCTGGCCCTGCTGGATATTCATCCCGCAACCGAAAAGTTTTTTCCCTCTCTGGCCCGGGAGTGGGCCATTGGACCGGACAAACGGACCGTCTACTACCGACTCGACCCCGATGCCCGCTGGTCCGACGGCGTTCCAGTTAGCGCCGACGACTATGTCTGTATGCTCAAGCTCTACCGTGCGCCGGGAATCGTCGATCCATGGACCAACAATTTTTCCACCGAACAGATCGAGGATATCCTCAAGTTCGACGACTACACCATTGCCATCCGCCTGCCCAAACGGCAGCCAAACATTCTGTATTCAACCTCCTTTGGTCCGGTCCCCTACCACTTCTACGGAAACTTCCTCCGCAAGGAACACACCTTCCGCGGCAAGGCGGCCTATTACGCCTTCAAGAACAACAAACTCCCGGTTCCAGAAGAATTGGAGTACTACCGGATTCAGGTGCAAATGGATGCCCTCGAAGCGTTCGTCGTCAGCCTGGAAGGCAGGCTGAAAGCCGGTCCGCCCTCGCACGCATCCATCACCAATGAACAACCCGTAGACCCGCAGTCACTCCGCAAGGACGTAGTTGCCACGCTGGCCGAAGCCGCCCATCTAACCGATACACTCACATCAACCGACCCGGTCGCCGCCCTCCGTCAGCTGGACGGAATCCAGACCCGCTTCACCCGCTTCAAAGCACAGCTGGGCTCTATCGAACCACCGGCCGATCAGGCTCAAAAGCCATATATCATCACCATCGATGATGTGGCCCCGGGCTGGAACAAGACCTTCAACTGGCGCGCAAAACCCAATACCGGCCCCTACCAGATTGTCAAGTTCATGCACGGCAAATGGGTCCTGTTCAAACGCAATGAAAATTGGTGGGCCGACAACCACCCGTTCTACAAGTATCGCTACAATCCTACCTATCTGCGCATTCGGCTGATTTCCAAGATGGAAATTGCATTCGAATATTTCAAGCAGGGGGAACTCGACGCCTTCCCGCTGACCCTTGCGGAATACTGGTACAAGAAAGCTGCGGATATCCCGCAGTATGAAAAAGGGTATGTCCAAAAATTCTGGTTCTGGAACGACATCCCCCGCCCCACCCGCCTGATTTCAATGAATCTGGAAACCGAGATTCTGAAAGATAAAAACGTCCGCCTCGGTATCGCCCATGCGCTGAACCTCCAGAAAATGATCGACCTGGCCATGCTCGGCGATGCCCGCCAGGCCGACACCATCAGCACCGGCTACCGCGGCTACGCCAACCTCGACCTCAAAGCCCGCGCATTCGACCTTGAAAAGGCGACCGGATATCTGGAAAAGGCGGGCTGGACCCAGATCGGCGCGGACGGCATCCGGGTGAAAGATGGCCGGCGCCTCTCCATCAAGCTGCTCTACTTCTCCCCCCTGGAGAAGGAGCTCATCATGATTCTCAAGGAGGAGGCCGCCAAGGCGGGCATCGAGTTCAAGCCAGATACCTACGATGCCAATACCGTCTTCAAGTTCGTGCAGGACAAGAAACACGAAATGGTCTGGCACGGCTGGGGTGCCTGGAGCAACGTGCGGGGCCCCACCTACTATAGCGGATACCATGGCAGCCTCGCCGGCAAGCCTAACAACAACAACTTCTGCAACTTCGCAGATCCCGAGGTCGACCGCCAAATCGATACCTACCGCAACAGCAACGACATCAACGAACGCAAGAAGCTCGCCCGGAGCATCCAGGCACAGATCCACGATGCCTGCTGCGCCATCCCGACCTACTACATCCCCTTCAGCCGGGCCGCAACCTGGCGCTGGGTCCGCATACCCGATGCCGCCGAGCTGCCGACCAGCGAAACCATTTTCGACTACGGCCTCTACTGGATCGACGAAGAGATGAAACAGGAAACGCGTAAGGCAATGAAGGAAGGAAAGACCTTCCCCAAAACCCTCCGGATCTACGACAAGTACCGGCCCGAATCCGCAGAATAACCCATTAAGGTAGAATTATGGCAATCCTCACAGTCAAAAACCTGGTAACGACCTTCCAGACCGACCGCGGCTCGGCCCGTGCGCTCGACGGCGTGGACTTTGCCCTCGAAAAGGGCCGGACCCTCGGGCTGGTGGGCGAATCCGGTTGCGGCAAGAGCGTAACCTCACTCTCTATTATGCGCCTGCTGCCCAAGCCGGCGGGCGACTCCCCGGAAGGCGAGATCATCTATGATGACGGCTCCGAGGCCTTCGACATCCTCACGGAACCCGCCGAAAACCTGCTCAAGATTCGCGGCCGCAAGATCGCCATGATCTTTCAGGATCCGCTCACCTCGCTCAACCCGGTCTACACCGTCGGCTACCAGCTGATGGAAACGCTCAGGGTCCACTTTCCGGACATGTCGAGCCAGGCCATGTTTCAGCGAGCGGTCGAGCTGCTGACCGATGTCGGCATTCCGGCACCGGACCAGCGCATCCACGAATATCCGCACCAGCTCTCCGGCGGCATGCGCCAGCGCGTCATGATTGCCATCGCGCTGGCCTGCGAGCCGGACATCCTCATTGCCGACGAGCCGACCACCGCGCTCGACGTAACCATCCAGGCCCAGATTCTCGATCTGATGCGCACCCTGCAGAAAAAGAACGACATGGCCATCCTGTTCATCACCCACGACCTCGGCGTGGTGGCTGAAATGTGCGACGACGTCTGCGTAATGTATGCCGGCAAGGTGGCAGAGCACGCCCCGGTCGGCGAAATCTTCAACGACCCGCAGCATCCCTACACCAAGGGTTTACTCAGCTCTATTCCCAAACTCGACACGGAGCAAAAATCGAAACTATTTGAAATCGAGGGCATGGTGCCCGACCTCTTCAGCATGCCCGAGGGCTGCCGCTTCCAGAACCGGTGCCCCTACGCAACCGCACAATGCGTCCAGCCCCCCTCACCCAAACAGGTGAAGGACGGACACGAGGTTTCTTGTATTCGCCACGGGGAGATCGACCTGAAATGAACGACGCCAAAACACCGCTAGTAAGCATTAAGAATTTGCAGAAATACTTCCCCATCCACGGGGGCGTGTTCTACCGCCACGTGGGCAACGTCCACGCCGTCGACGGCGTCTCGTTCGATGTCTACCAGGGCGAAACCATCGGCCTCGTGGGCGAATCCGGCTGCGGCAAGTCCACCCTCGGCAAGGCCCTGCTCCAGCTCCACCCGCCCACAGGCGGCACCGTAGAGTTCGAGGGGGTCGATCTGGAAGACCTCCCGAACAAGCGCCTGCGCGAACTGCGCAAAGAGATGCAGATGATCTTCCAGGATCCGATGGAATCGCTCAACCCGCGCATGTCGGTGGGCAGCATCCTCGAAGAGCCCTTCATCATTCACCGGGGCGAGCACGAGTTCGATACCCCCGGGAAACGCAAGACCGAGATCCTACGCATCCTCCACGAGGTCGGCCTGCCCGAAAGCGCCTTCGATAAATATCCGCACGAATTTTCCGGCGGCCAGCGCCAGCGCATCGGCATCGCCCGCGCCATTGCCCTGAAGCCCAAGCTGGTCGTCTGCGATGAACCGGTTTCCGCCCTCGATGTTTCCGTCCAGTCGCAGGTGCTCAACCTGATGGTCCACCTCCAAAAGGACATGGACCTGACCTATATCTTCATCGCCCATAACCTTTCCGTGGTGAAATACATTGCCGACCGCATCTGCGTCATGTACCTCGGCCGCGTGGTGGAAACCGCCGAATCGCAGGCCATGTATGAAAAACCAATGCATCCCTATACCCAGGCGCTCATCTCGGCCATCCCAGAACCGGACCCCGCACTGAAAAAGGAAAAGCAGGTGCTCGAAGGCGATGTGCCCTCCCCGATCAAACCGCCGCCCGGCTGCCACTTCCACCCCCGCTGTCCCTACGCCCGTGAAAAGTGCAAGGTGAATTCTCCCGCACTGCGCCCCGTCGATGGCAGCGACAGCCATCAGGTCGCCTGCCACTTCGCCGAGGAAATCTTCGCGAAGACGGCGGAACCATAACTGCGGAAGTCATCCCACTCAAAGCACACCGCCTCTGGCTTGAGTAATCTGTTTCTATTGATTATACATTGTCAAACGGACTGTACATCGATATGTTTTGTCAAATCAAATTTATAGGCATGACCGGACTTCTGCCGGCTACTGCAAAAAAAAATATAAAGAACAGAAACTGGAAAATGCCGAATCAGCGGCCGAAATTTTGAAGAAATATGGCCACTATGCATTTTCCGATAAAACCCAGCACGCCGCCCCTCGTCTTCTTTTCGACTATTGCTTCTGTCCTGCTGGTCTCGGGGTGCGGGGACGAAAACCTGAGCGCCGGTCGGGACGGTTCGGAAGTGGTCGCCTACAGCCGTACGGATCGCATCCGCGGGCTGGACCCGGCCACCTCCGGGGAAGTCTCCTCGTCACTGGCGATCTCACGCATCTACGAAGGCCTGCTGCAATACGACTATTTGGCCCGGCCCTATAAAGTGATTCCTGCACTGGCCGAAACCATGCCGGACGTTTCCGCAGATGGACTGACCTATACCTTCAAAATCCGCAAAGGCATCTATTTCCAAGACGATCCCTGCTTCCCGGGCGGGAAGGGCCGCGAACTGGTCGCGGCGGATTTTTCCTATTCTATCAAGCGCATCGCGGACGTGAAGAATATCTCCTCCGGCTTCTGGGCATACAATAACCGCATCACGGGAATCAATGCCTTTCACGAAGCCTCCAAGCGGTCGGGGACGACCAACTATGACATGGACGTCAAAGGGCTGAAGGTGTTGGACCCCTACACCTTACAGATCCATCTAAAAGCCCCCTACCCCCAACTGCTCTACGTGCTGACCATGCACTATGCCTTTGCCGTTCCGCGCGAGGCGGTGGAATACTACGGTAAAAAATTCGTCAACCATCCAGTGGGTACCGGCCCCTACAAACTGGTGGAATGGCGGCGAAATTCGCGCATTGAATTCGAGCGGAATCCCAAATGGACCGAGACCGGGCGCGTCGAAACCTATCCAACCCGGGGAACGCCGGAACAGATCGAAGCCGGCATGCTCCGCGACGCGGGAAAAACGATTCCGTTCGATGACCGGATTATCCAATACGTGGTCGACGACACCAGCACATCGTGGATGATGTTTCTTTCCGGACAGCTTGATTTGTCGATCATATCGCCGGACAACTGGGACGCCGTGGTGATGCCGGACAAGAGTCTTAACTCGGCGCTGGAAACGCGTGGCATCAAGCTGGTCTCCTCGCCCTATACCGCCGTCTACTACATGGGGTTCAACTGGGACGATCCGGTCGTCGGCTCCAGCGACGATCCGGCGCAGGATCTGCGCAACCGCAAGCTGCGGCAAGCGCTGAGCTGCGCCTACGAATTCGACCAGATGAACCAGTTCATGAACAACCGGCTCTTTCCCGTCAACGGACCGATCCCGACCCCGCTGGCGGGCAATCTGACAGAACCCTCACCCTATCGCTTCAGTCTGGAAAAGGCTAAAAACCTGCTGGCCGAGGCCGGTTATCCGGACGGGATCGATAGCAAGACCGGCCGGCGCCTGGAGTTGAACATCGAACTGGGAAGTGCGGATACAAACACGCGCCAGTCGATGGAGCTCATGGCCGACATGTTCCGTAAAATCGGCGTCGTACTGAGGGCCAACTACAACACATGGCCTGCTTTCATCGAAAAAATGAACCGCCGCCAGGCACAAATCTTCCGGTTGGCCTGGGTGGCCGACTATCCCGATGCGGAAAACTTCCTTGCACTGTTCTCCAGCAAAAACGCATCGCCGGGGCCCAACCATTCCAACTACCGCAATGCGGAAATCGACCGCCTCTACGAAAAGATCCGGATCATGCCGGATTCTCCGGAACGCACGGCTATCTACGAACACATGGCCCGAATCATTGTCGAGGATGCCCCGTGGATTTTCATGTATCAGCCCATGAGCTTTGCGCTCAAGCACAGGTGGATCGAAAACTACGTGACACACGACTATCCCTACGGCATGGACCGATACCGGCGCGTCAACCCGGATGTCCGCCGGGAATGGATCGAGTCGTATGGCGATGAAAAACTGAACATGTCGGGACGGGACTGACGCATGTTGAAATATATCCTCAAGCGAATCGTGCAGATGGTCCCCACCATAGTGGGGGTCATCCTGCTCACATTTGTGCTCTTCAATGTGGTCGGCGGCGATCTGGCCGCCATTGCCTTGGGCAAAAAGGTGTCCCTCCAATCATTGGAAAGCTTCGACGACCAACGAGGACTCAACAAACCCCTCTTCTGTGGAACCCGCTCTTCGACACGCGCCTACGAAGATCAGGATTTCTCCAAGGGGGCCGGACGCTGGCGCACGTGGAGCAACGCGATCTACTCCGCCGAGTCGGCTACCGTACGGATCCAGCCCGGCGCAACCATCAACCCGCTCGCCATTGAGTTGAAGCCCGAGGATGAATGGGTGTGGACGATTACCTACCGCGGTATCGGAACGCTGGCGGGGCAGGCGCTGGCCTCCCAGGCCTGGAAAACCGAAAAAATCCGTTTCCAAGGTTCAAACACCGGCGGTTTTTCAACCCAAGAGGAATCACTCGAAATCCGCCGACTGAAGCTGCGCAAGGTCGTCAAAAACCCGTTCGACTCCCAGCTGCTGTTCTATGTCAAGCAACTGGCGCGGGGCGACCTCGGCTATTCGGACAGCCTGCGCCAACCCGTCGCCAAACTGCTGAAGGATGGTGTGCTGCCGTCGCTCTCGCTGACCCTGCCGATCTTCTTCATCGGAGTCATTGTATCGGTCAGCCTCTCGCTGGTTTGCGCCTTTTTCCGCAATACGTTTGTCGACCGCTTTCTGGTCGTGTTTTCCGTGGCACTGATGAGCATCAATTATCTGGTCTACATTGTGGCCGGGCAATATATTCTCGCCTACAAGCACGGCTGGTTCCCGGTGTGGGGCTATGAATCGCTCCGCTATCTTGCGCTGCCGGTACTCATCGGCGTGGTCAGCGGACTCGGGGCAAACATCCGCTTTTACCGCACGATCATGCTGGATGAAATGTATAAGGATTATGTGCGCACCGCCTTCGCCAAGGGCGTGTCCAAGCCACGCGTATTATTTGTGCATGTACTCAAGAATGCCATGATTCCGATCATCACCAATGTGGTGATCGCCATCCCGTTTCTCTACACCGGCTCACTGCTGCTCGAAAGCTTTTTCGGCATTCCCGGCCTCGGCTATCTGGGGATCAATGCCATTCTCTCTTCGGACATCGATGTCGTCCGGGCACTCGTCCTGATCGGCGCGCTGTTGTTTGTCGTTTCCAATCTTGTCGCGGACCTGTGCTATGCCGCCGTCGATCCGCGCGTTAAACTGAAATAGATTCATGGCGAAAGAAAAAAGACAAAGTTTGTGGGGCGATGCCTGGATGCGGCTGAAGGAAAACCGCATGGCCATGATCTGTCTCGGCCTGGTGCTGTTCTTCACGGCACTGGCCGTCTACGGCGAGGCGGTCTATCGTTACCATGATTTCAAGGACACCACGCCAGCCTACCAAAAAACCCATCTTGATCGCGCCTACCATCCGCCGAGTGCGACGCATTGGATGGGGACCGACGGTTTGGGGCGCGATGTCATGGCTCGACTGGTTCAGGGTGTACGGATTGCCTATCAGGTCGGCATCATCACATCGCTCATTGCCATCCCGATCGGCGTCTTTTTCGGCTGTATCGCAGGTTTCTTCGGCGGGAAGGTTGACGACTTTGTGGTCTGGCTCTATTCCACCTTCGCCTCCATGCCCGGCCTGTTGTTCATCCTGGCCATCGCCATGGTGGTGGGCAAGGGGCTGCTCGGCATCTATCTCGGCATCGGCCTGACGACCTGGGTCGGCATCTGCCGCCTGGTGCGCGGCGAGGTGATGAAACACAAGGAGCAAACCTATGTACAGGCCGCGCAGGCACTCGGCCTCGGTTCCAACCGCATCATTTTTCGCCAGATCCTACCCAACATCATGCACATCATCATCGTTACCTTCACCCTGCGCTTTCCTGCGGCGGTCAGTACGGAAGTGATCATGAGCTTTCTCGGCATCGGCGTACAGGGCGAGCCCTCGTGGGGGCTGATGATCAACAACGCCCGCATGCGCCTGTGGCAGGGGATGTGGTGGGAAATGACTTTCGTGACACTGGCCGTCTTCCTGCTCGTGCTGGCCTTCAACCTTCTCGGCGACGCCCTGCGCGACGCATTGGACCCGCGCTTAAATGACTAAGAGCCAAAACATACTGGAGGTACAGAACCTCAGCGTGCACTTCGGACACGGCAATGAAACACTCAAGGCCGTCAACGAGGTCTCATTCTCCATCGCACACGGCGAAACCCTCGCGCTTGTCGGCGAAAGCGGTAGCGGCAAAAGCATCAGCGCACTATCGATCACCAAGTTAGGGCCGCGCGCTGCCCGTTATGCCGGCGGGAAAATTCTCTTTGGAGGGCAGGATATGCTGACCCTCTCCGATACCGAACTGTGCAAGATTCGCGGCAGCCAGATTTCCTATATTTTTCAGGAGCCCATGGTTTCGTTCAACCCGGTTTTCACCATTAGCTGGCAAATCGAAGAGGCCATCCGCCTGCACCGCAGGGGCATCGACCGCAAGGCAGAGGTTGCGCACCTGCTCGATCTCGTCCATCTCCCGGAACGCCTGGCACAGGCCTATCCCCACGAAATGAGCGGCGGCCAGCTGCAGCGCTGCATGATCGCCATGGCACTGGCATGCTCGCCTGAACTGCTCGTGGCCGACGAACCGACCACGGCACTCGATGTAACGGTCCAGCGCGAAATTCTGAACCTGCTGGCCGAGTTACGCGAAAAGATGGGTCTCTCCACCCTGATGATTACCCACAACTTCGGGATCGTTTCCGATCTCGCCGACCGCGTCTGCGTCATGCAGAAGGGCAGGCTGGTCGAGGAGGGCCAAACCCGCCAGGTACTCGATAATCCTCAACACGAATATACGAAACAGCTCATGGCCGCCGTCCCGCGCCTGCACCCCTCGAAGAAATAGAATGGAAAACCTGCTTACAGTCGAAAACTTGAATGTGGTGTACGGCCAGGGCAAGGATACCGTCCACGCGGTGAGGGATGTGTCGCTGCATATTGGTGCCGGCGAAATCTTCGGGCTCGTAGGCGAAAGCGGCTGCGGCAAAAGCTCGCTGGGCAAAACGGTCATTCGTCTCAACGATCCCGCCTCCGGCCAAATCAATTTCAAGGGGAAGGATGTGGCTCGCCTCAGGGGCCAGGCACTGAAAAAATACCGCCAACAGGTTCAGATGGTGTTTCAGGATCCCTTCGGATCGCTCAATCCGCGGATGAAGGTGGGCAATGCGATTATCGATGTGCTCGACGTGCATCGCATTGGTGCCTCCAAGGTGGAACGGCTGGAGAAGGTGGCGGACTTGTTTGAATCGGTAGGTCTGAAGGCCGAGTGGGCATTCCGCTATCCGCACGAGTTTTCCGGCGGCCAGCGCCAACGTATCTGTATTGCGCGCGCACTGGCGCTCAACCCCGAACTGCTCGTGGCCGACGAACCGGTCTCCGCACTCGATGTTTCGGTGCAGGCCGAAATCCTCAAACTGCTCGTGGAACTCCGTGAAAAACGCCGGCTGGCCTTCCTGTTTGTCAGCCACGATCTCGCCGTGGTGCGCAACATCTGCGACCGCGTGGCCGTCATGTACAACGGGGAAATCGTTGAGATGGGCGAGGTCACCGACGTGATCGACAATCCGAAACACGAATATACCCGCAAACTCCTCGCTGCCGTTCCTTCGTTTTAGAAAATGCGGGTTCTTTGGCCGGAAGCATGGAGGGGCAGACGGGGTCTCTTAACCTTCCCTATAGTTCAGGGTAGATGTAGATCCGCCTGGCCAAGCGGGCGGCCCCGTCTTGCATGGCGCGTTGAGGGTCATCACTGGCTTGTGGATTTAAGGATGCAATCTCATCTTCGCTGAACAACGTGGACAGTCCTTCAATCAAGGCAGGACGAACATGCTTGAAGATGCGCGACAGCGGACCGGTGACGATCAATCGTTCACTGCCTCTCACCTGAATGGGCCAGCACAGACTTTTTCCCATGATGCAGGCCGCTTCGTTTGCCACCTTCAACGCATCTTCATCCCCGGCTTCAATGGCTTTTCGTAACTCACCCAGGCTTTTCACATCGGTTCGATTGAGTTGATCAATCATGGCCCAACCGCCGGTATAGGCTTCCAGGCAACCACTCCGACCACAATGGCAAAGCTTGCCATCTTTCTTTATCCGGATATGGCCGATGTCGGCCAGTAATCCTTTTTCAGCACCCACGCTAATGATTCGCTCCCCGACACCTGCCACCACACCGACACCAAGGTCCCAATGGACCACCATCGTGTGTGAATCCGGCGGAAGGGGGGCGACTTCACCAAAGTAGAATGCCATGCCCAGCGAGTCGCACTCGCAGGAAAGACCGTGCTTTTCCTTCATCAAAGCCTTAAAATCCACGTCATTGAGTACAGGAAAGTTGACGGCCTGGACAACCTTGCTGTGAGTGGGGTCGAGGGTCCCGGGCAGGCCCATGAAAACTTGGCGGATGATCCCGGATTGATCGCTGGCCAATTCCTTTGCTTTGCCGACAAACCGGTCGATTTTTCCCTCTAATGCAGCCACGTCCGTCAGCCCGGTGAGGTCTTCGCGTTCGGACAGCAGCACGGTACCGTCGAAAGAAGTCAAGGCCGCAAGGAAAAAGGGAACATCGAACACGATTTCAATACACAGATTATTTTCCGTTTCAATTTCCCACTGAATAGTGGAACGCCCCCGCCCCCCTACTTCCGCCGCACGATGGAGCAAGCCCAAGTGTTCCAGTTTCTGAAAATGCAGGTTGCAGGTACCAGCCGATAGCCCGAGTTCCTGGGCGGCCTGCCGCTGGGTCACGACACCCAGCTGGTCGGTCAATTGCAATAATCCGCGTGAACTGGCGAGGTCTTCGATGGTTAATCGCTTCGAAATATAAGATGGAAGTTCTTTTTTCATCGGGTCAAATTAACAGATATTGCACCGTTGCACATCTACTTATTTGAGAATTTTCAACCGCCTCCCCTATATCCACTCCTTATACGGCATCTATCGTCCACCGATTCATGCGTTGACCTTAATTTGGCTGCACCCGCCCCTCTTGCTTCAGATTAGAGCTGCTTTCTGCCCTGTGGAGGCGAGTGTCCAGTCCGAAACAGAACGGCGGCAAGCAACCATCTGATTATTTCCGCACTCTTCCCGCATCCACAAGCGACTGTAGCTGACGCCCCATCGACTCGGCTTTTTCGGGATGATCGGCAATGATATTCTTCGTTTCCCCGGGATCCTGGTTCAGGTTGTAAAGTTCGGCCTTGCCCGGGATCTTCTTTTTCTTGTTTCCCGGGAACTGGATAAACTTCCAGTCGTCGCGGCGCAGTGCCAGCCCCCGCCCCTCCTCGATCATAAAGCCAAGTCCGACCGGATCTTCACCGAGAAAAGCCTTGAGTGTATTGCGACTGTCGGCCGCAGCCTCTTCCGGCAGTTCGATCCCGAACAGTTCGGCAAAGGAGGCGAGCAGGTCGATCTGATTTACCATCGCATCAGATGTACCGGGCAGGATACGCGCTGGCCAACGCACGATGAACGGCACGCGGGTACCGCCTTCGTAGAGCTGGTATTTTCCACCGCGCCAGATGCCGGACGCATCGTGGCCGCGGTCAACTTCCTGGGTGGACGTGCGCACGGTGGTTCCATCATCGTAGCCGTCGTCGTAGACGGGGCCGTTATCGCTCGAAAACACAACCAGCGTGTTCTCCTCGATTCCGTTGTCCTTAAGAATCTTGAGCAACTCTCCGGTGGCCCAGTCGAACTCCACCATCGAGTCGCCGCGGTAGCCAAGCCGGGTTGCGCCTTGGAAGCGTTTGGCGGGGGTGCGCGGTACATGCACATTCTGCGCGCAGTAGTAGAGAAAGAAAGGATGGTCCTTGTTGGCTGAAATATAGTGTTCCGCCTGTTTTACGAACTCTTCGGCCATGCTTTCGTCGTTCCACAGAGCGGATTTCCCGCCGCTCATATAGCCAATGCGCCCGATACCATTGATGACGCTGTTGGCGTGCCCCTGCGTGCTCTGGTAGTAGGTCATTGCCTCGCGGTTGGTTTTACCGTCAGGATACTGCGTGTTCCCCTTGTTCGCGACCACGTTCTTGCGGCCGACATAGAGCGGATCGGCCGGGTCGAGATTCACAACGCGATGGCCATCAAGATAGACGCACGGAACGCGGTCATTGGTGGATGGAAGCAGGAATGACCGGTCGAATCCGATCTCCAGCGGCCCGGGTTTCACATCGCCGTTCCAATCGGTCGGAACGCCCTTTGTTCCAATACCCAGGTGCCATTTCCCGATCACACCGGTGGTATAGCCAGCCTGCTTGAAAAGCTTCGGGAGGGTCAGCACATCGGTCGGAATCGTAAGCGGAGCATTCGGTGGCAACACTCGCACGCCATGGCGAAAACCATGCACGCCGGTCAGCATCGAAAAGCGCGATGGCGTACAGGTGGACGCGGAGCAATGCCCATCGTTAAACACCAGTCCCTCTTTCGCCAACCGGTCAATATTCGGCGTCGGGATCATCTTGGAGCCGTAGATCCCCACGTCACCAAAGCCGACATCGTCGCCATAGATGATCACCACATTCGGTCGTTGCCCCGTAGCGGCAAACGCGGTTCCGATAGCAAGCATCATCGCCACCACAGATATTATATTGGAATTCCATCTCTTCATTTGCATTGTCTTTTTCCTATGGTTGTTGATTTCCCGATTCCCGTTCACTGGCATAGACCGGTACGGGATGGGCGTCCTCCGCCCCCGATTCAATATCCTTGAGCAATTCCTCGACCGCGCGTTCGAGCTGCGGGTCGCGCCCGGCAGGAACATCTTCCGGGGCATTCTCGACAATAATATCGGGAACGCAGGGTTGCATCTCCATATCTCGACCGTCCCCAACCACGAACCAGCCGCGGTGCGGCATGCGAATTTCTCCCACATCAAGCACCTTGCGTGAACTGGTGGAAATCACCGAGCCTTGCGTCGGGACCCCCACGATTTTCCCGCGCTGGAGCGTCTTGATCGCATGGCAAAAGATTTCGGAGTTGCTGCTCGAATATTCATTGCACAGCACGACGATAGGCTTGAACCAGGCGGCCGAGGGCAGATAGCCCTGCTGGTAGCTCGCGTGCCCGTTTCGCGGCACGGTGACCGCATGCCGCGGATGGCACAGGATCGAGATCAGGTGATCGGAAATGAATCCGCCCGGGTTGTTGCGCACGTCGATCACCAATCCACCTTTGCCGAACCCGCCGGCATAGATTTCCTTCTCGAACTGCCGCAGACTTGAAGTATTCATCTTTTCAATATTAAGGTACCCGAACCGCCCGCCGCTGGCGCGGTCTACCAGAGCCCGGTTGTGCTCCATCCACTCCTCGCGAACGAGTTTCCGCAGGTCGCCATAGCTGTCCTCCTCGACGGCGATCGTTCGTTCGGTACAGTTCGTGCCGCCCAGCCGCAGTTTGATATCGCGCGGATAGTGCCCACTCAACAACCGGGCCAGATTCTTCCCGGGCTCCACGGCATGGCCGTCAATTTTCAGCAAAACCTCCCCCGGTAGCGCTGGGCTCTCCACCCGGTCGGCCGCGCTGTTCTTGACGACGTGCGTAATCCGAAGACCCTTGCCTTCATAAGCTTTATCAAAAACCAGCCCAAGAGCGGCAGTGCGCTGGCTCCAACTCTGGCGCGACCGGTAGTCGGGATACCACTCCTTCCGCCCCGCGTCCGTCTTGCTGTAGCCCATGTGCGAGGCATTGAGTTCGCCCATCAGCATTTCAGCGATCCGGCTGAAACCATCCCAGCTGCCAAGAGAGGTTGCCTGTTTTTCATACTTCAACCGGATCGCCTCCCAGTCGCAATTGTTGAGCGCGGGATCGTAGAACCGATCTTTGAACTCGCGCCACATGATGCGGAATGCCAGGCGGCGATAGGCTTCGAGATCAGCTTCGTTGTAGATCTTGAATGAATATTTCTTGGTAAAGGCCGCTGGAACACCATCGGACAACCACAAGATCTTGCTGTCCTTCTTCAACCAACGCGCATGAATCCCTTTCTCCTTCGACATAAACTCCGGTTTCCCAGGATCGGGGAAGAACACCTTCCACGTACCATCCTTGCCATCAATCTTCGACTGGAAGGCGAGAACCTTGGAGTCGTACGGCCAGAACAGGTCCCTCGGCGTCCCGTTCAGATTGATGCGGTGTATCCGGCGCGACAGCCCGTCAAAATCAATTTTGACCACAACCTCCTTCTCTTTTTCATCCTCGTCGTTGTTGCCGTTTTTTCCCTTGCGGGCTTCAGCGATTTTCTTATGCGCCTCGTCGCGCGTGCGCTTGCGCTTGTCCTGAATCTCATCCTCGCGCCCCAGCCAGACATAGTGGATGTCGACCTGGTCGTCGTACCGCCGCCCGACATAGGCCAGCACCCGGCCATCCGGCGACCAGCGCGGATTCCCATCCCAGTTGGGATGCCGCGAAAGATTGTACGGTTCCCGCGCGCCCGACTCGTCGACGATCCAGATATCGTTGTTGCCCCAGCTGTCGCGGATGTCGCACGCCAACCATTTGCCGTCGGGAGCCCAGTCGTAGTAGATATCGAACGGCGAGCTCGCCACCTGGCGGCGGTCCGATCCGTCGAGGTTCATTGTCCAAAGCTGTTGACCGGCGACCTCCGTGACAGCCATCCGCGAGCCATCCGGGCTCAAGTCGAGATTCGAACGGGCAATGCGATCCTGCGTGACCGGTGTAAGCACAAACCCCTCATTTTCCCACCAGTAAAGCGTATCGTCCGCGCGCTCGGCCTTCCAGATGTTGACCCCCAGGCCATCGTCGCGCAGAAAATAGATGGTGTTTCCATCCTTGGAAAACACCGCTTCGCGCTCGTGAGTGGAGGCATCGCCGCACACCGCCACCGGTTCTCGCAAAACGGTATCCATCACCCACAAGTCGCCGCCGGTCGTAAAACAAAGCTCCAATCCATCGTCCGTACTGGAGAGTGAGCCCCATTCATCGTTGTTCCACGCCTTGTTATAGTAGCGTCGCCGCATTTTCATGGCCGGCGTATCGGTATCGATCCACAGCTCGACCTTCCGGATTGTCTTCGGCTTGCGCGGATCCATCCGATAGAAATCGAACAGGTTGCGGAATACCATCGTCTTGCCGTTCGCCGAAATACTCGGGAGGATAACCGATGCTTCGGTAAAATCTGTCAATGCTTTATCCTTGCCCGACTTCAGATCATATTCGCGAACGTTGAAGCATCCATCCTGCTGGCCGACATAGTAAAAGCCTTTACCGTCCGGCTTCCACATCGGCGTGCGGCAGCTCGTCTTGAGGTCGCGCACCAGCTCCTGCTCCCCGGACGCAAGGCTGCGCAACCAGATCTTGCTGGCCAGGCTCCCTTCATAGCCCTTGCGGTAGAGCCGCTCGCCACCGGTCGTATAGAGCAAGTGTTCGCCGTCGGCCGACAGCGCTGCTTCGTCGGCGTAGGCATTGAACAGCATCTCCGGCTTGGCCTGCCCGTTGCAATTGATGCGGAACAGTCGCGCCTGGAGGTATCCGGGGTTCGCACGGTCGGAGGTGGCAATCAGTGCTCGGCCGTCCGGGAACCATGCGCGCGGGGTGGAGTGGTCGACCTGGCTGGATGGCAATGCGAACCAATTCTCCGCTCGTTTCAAAATTCAGGTGTCCTAACGATATGGCAATGCGGAAAGCGAATGGTTCGAATTGCTATACAGATCGCACCATTCAGGATGGCAATGCAAACTTTTCAGCCAAAACCCCAATAATCCAGTCAGGTAGTCCTGAAATTCGTGGCGAACTTAAGAACTTCGACAACCCCAGTTGGATGGAGAATGATTCACCCCGCTTTCGCCGATAATTTACAGCTCCACATTCAGCTTTGGGATGGCTCGATACCCTCCACTTCGGTAGATTTTCAGTTTCGCCGATTTTCCGAAGGGTACGAAAACATATCCACCGGGCTAACATGTTGGTGGGCATATGGATTTGACCAATGGGATTCGATGACAGATGAGTAGTTATTTGAGTGTTTTTCAGGTTTTCACGATGCTTCTTCAGGAAAAGTTCCGCCCTCGATATGACGCCCGGCTTCAGCTGTTGGCCTATCAGGTTAAAATGCTGCGAAGCCGCATCAATGATTCGAAAATTTACACAACGCCGGAAGAACGCGCGGAGCTTACTCGGCTGGGCGAACTGATAGAACATGACATCTCTGACGTAATGCTGGTTGTCCAACCAGCAACCTATCATCGCTGGCTTAAACCGAAGGAAGCCAAACGCAGACGACTGGGGCGACCAAGAACGCCGCAAGCAACTGTAAATCTGGTTATGCAATTTGCCTCCGAGAACCTTACGTGGGGATATGAAAGGCTCCATGGTGAACTGAAAAAGCTGGGCATAAGAATCGGGCTGACGACCATCAGTGACATTCTGAAACGAGCAGGTCACCACCCGGTTCCGGAAAAGGACCGAAGACATCAACCGAGTAACTGGAAGCTGTTTCTCAGTTCCCACATGGATACGCTGGTCGCCACGGACTTTTTCACCAAACCTGTCCTTACCCTGAGAGGATGGGTCGATGCCTATGTTCTGGTATTTATCCATATTGGTAGCCGGCGAGTGTTCATGAGTCCAGCCACCTTCAGCCCTACAGAGGATTGGGTTCTTCAGCAATCTCGTAACGCATCCATGTGGTTGCAGGATCTTGGCATTCAAGCGACCCACTTGATCCATGATCGGGATACAAAGTATTCGGCCAGGTTCGACCAGTTCTGGAAAGATTCGAGTGTGAAAATAACCAAGACTCCCGTGCGCGCCCCTATGGCGAATTCGTTCTGCGAGTGCTACATCGGAAAAATAAAACGGGAGTGTCTGAACCACTTTTTCTGCATAAGCCTCGATCAGCTTGATTACATCAACCGCCAATGGTTGGCGTACTATCATAGAGCCTGTCCCGGCAGAGTGAGTTTTCAGATTGCGGAGCCCCTCGACTTTC
>CAZWZW010000035.1:0-20774 GCA_964639125.1 uncultured Verrucomicrobiota bacterium | reverse complement strand
TCTAAAGGTAAATCGCGCAAATAATTGAGACAGGCTGTGAAGAGTTTGAGAGATGGGCACACTAGTGTCCAAAACAGCCAGCTTTTGTGATCTGGCCGCCTAATTTGAGAGGCTTAGAGTAGTTTTAATACGATTTTCGAAACTGTGACTGGTTGTTTTTGTTCATGTTGCAGGGATGCCGTCCAAGACCGCTTGGGTTAACTCATCATCTGGAGGCGGTTAACCGCATTAGCGCTCGTGCCAACAAAGGTCTTCACACGTAGGTTCTGCTTAATTGCTTTGAAAAAGAGTTCGATTTGCCAGCGTTGCTTGTAGATCTCAGCAATGGTGTGAGCGGACAGATCGAAGCGGTTAGTCAGCAGCTCCATCTCTTGCTGCTTGTCTTCAAGTCAAACGACAACAGGGCGATATGTGCCTTTGATACGCCCGAGCAGGTTAAACTGCCCGGTGCCGTCCGAAACAACCACGCCTCCAGCTTTGAACGGGCGTTCTTCGAGTTCGTAAAACTCCGCATTCTTTTTTAGTCGAGTCACAAAGCCCACGCCTTCAGCAGACCAACGCTCAAACATCTTATAATCAATGTAACCGCGATCCATCTTCGAGAGCATCGATCGCCATTAGATAGCTGTTCTCGACGGGGACGGCGGCGTCTTCGTCGGCGGTGTGCCAGAGGAAGGTGGGAGGGCTGTTGGGGTGTGCGTGTTTGTCCCAACTCAATGCGTCGCGTTGCGTGCGGTCGCTCTCCTTGCCGAGTCGATTGTCAAAACTGCCTTGATGGCCTAAGTCTCCCGAACTGATCACGGGGTAACTGAGGATCGAGGCATCCGGGCGGGCGGATGTGCTGACCAGGGCACCATCGGGATCGAGCAACCATTCGGCGCGATCAAAGCCTTGCGAGACGCAGGCGGCGAGGTGGCCGCCGGCTGAGAATCCGAGCACGCCGATTTTATTGGGATCGATCGGGTGCACCGGCTGTGAGGGCTCTTTGAACATGTTTGAGCGATCAATCAGGCTCTGGCAGCTCTAGCTGTGGCTTGAGGCTGCAGGTCAGCTGTGGCATCTCCGGATTCTTGATGCGTTGTAGCAGCAACTCGACTGCTTGCTTGCCGATGTTCTTGCTGAAAATACGGATCGTCACGGGGGCCGGGCTGAGAGGGAACTGCGCACAGATGTTGGCATCGCCGGCGACCATGCAAACATCCTTCATCGGAATGATACCGAGCTTCGTCAGTTCAATATGCACGTAAGGGCCGAGATCGCTGGCGACGAATAGACCGTCGGGACGTGGGCTGAGTTTGGCAAAGGCTGCCGCCATTTCGACGGCGATGGCTTTGCGCGCATTGGGGGTCGCTTCTGCGGGGGCGGGCGTGCTGTGTTCGATCACACTGGTTGGAATCTGCTGCTCGCTTGCCAGTGTTAGAAAGGCGTCGGACCGAGCGTGGGAATATTCACTGTTTGGCGCATTGGTAGTGATGCAGCAGAGTTGACGGCAGCCTTGGTCGATCAGGTGTTGGGCGGCGAGCGTGCCAGCATATCTGTGGTCCGGTTGCACGCGGTCGCCGTAGTCTTTGGAGCCTTGTTGTAGTAGCCACACGACCGGTAATTTTTTAAAGTATTTCAGGATGCTCGCTTTGGGAGCCGGGCCATGGATGAAGACTCCGTCGATGCTGCCGTTTTGCAGTGAGTGTGGAATGGTGCCGCTCGAATCGATGTAATCTACATTGAGGCTGGCATTGATTTTTCGTAGGCCTTCGGTCAAACCGAGCATCAAATCACGGCCGGAGTTACTCATTTGATTCTCCTGACTGGTCGTCCAAATTAAGGTAGCACTGCCGGTTTTCAGGACAGAGGCCGCTAGATCCGCAGTTCGGCGTCGGCGCGTCGGGTTGTAGCCGGTCGCTTTGATCACTGCCTGAATCAAAGCTTTGGCTTCCGCGCTGACAAAGCCATTTTCGTTGATCATGCGTGAGACGGTTGCGGTGGAGACGCCGGCCTGCTCGGCTACATCCTGAATCGTCACTTTTGCGGTTTTTTCTGCCATATGACTCTTTATGTGTAATTACTCCGTGGTGCTGATGCGGATATTTTTATACCGTGCGGAGCGGGTGAACATATGGCGCAGGCCGATGCGGCCTTCGGTAATTGCCGGCAGGTCGGGATTACTCATGTGGCAATAGAGTGTTTGCTCTGCGTTTTCGACTTTAATGAAGATGTCGCGCTCTTGCTTTATGACGGTGATCTTGTGCGGCACGCCCGTATTAAACAGGCCTTCGGGGAAATAGTCCGGTTCCAGGCCGGAGCCTTTCAGTCCGGTGGCATTGGGCATGTAGCGCCGCGCGCGGATATAGCTGGTGGCGTCTTCGTCGTTAGGGAAGGCGGCATAGCTGATGTGATAGGTCTGCATATGGTCAAAGTACATGCGCATGGCAGGCACTTTGCGCAGCTCGTTCCACTCGGTGATGTCTTTGAGGTAGGGTGCCTCGCCGCTACCGGTGGCTTGGATGTAGAGGATGTTCACGCAGTTGGTTTTCTGATCGAGGCGAGTATAGTCGTATTCAATCTTCACGTCGCCCTCGAACTGGTCTTTGGTCCACAACACCATGTGGTGGGCATCGTTTCTAAGCTCTGGGCCGGCGGTCAGTTCCATGCCGTCGGGGCCCGTGGTGACGGTGCCGACTTCGCCGTCGAGGAACCACTGCTCGGTCCAGTCGCCGGTGCAGTCGTCGGAAAAGACGGTCTGCCAGTTATCGTGATTTGCCCCTTGGAAGGCGGCGTGCTCGGGGGATTGAGTGGGCTGCATAGTCGTTGTTGTGGTGCATCCGGCCAGAAAGAGGCCGGCGGTTAGCAGGGGGATGGTTTGAAGTGTTTTCATGTTAAAAGGATGTTAGCGCTGCGATGGTGAGTGGGGAGCTTTGTTGTCTTGTATACATGTAATAAGGCGAGGGGTGTTCGTTGTTGATAGGTATTAATCGGAGATGTTCGCGGTTTAGTCAATGTAATGTTGTTCGGTTTTCATGTGTTATTACATCGAATGAATCGTCTGTTACACATTAAGGGGAAATGAGCACGGGCCGTCAGTCTGAGCTCGTAATGTTGGCCGAATGCAAGAGCCAGAGGTGGCTCAGGTAAATGGTTCTTCGACCTCGCTAGCGCGAGTTCGCTGGTGGCTGTGCAGCTGCTCGGGGAATAATCAGTTCCGGTTTCAGGGAGCAGGTGATTTGCGGCTTGTCGGGGTGATTGCTTCGCTTTAGGAGCAAATCGACGGCTTCTTTTCCGATTTCTTTGCTGAAAATATCGATGGTTACGGGTTTGGGTTCCTGATTTTGCCAGGAAGTGTCATCTCCGGCGATCAGGAGGATATCTTTCATTGGAACAATCCCGCGCTTGAGGAGTTCGGTGTGGATGTAGGGGCCGATTTCGTTGGCAACAAGCAGTCCATCCGGCCTTGAATCCAAATGGATGAACTGTTCGACGAGGTTGGCGGCGCGCGCGGTTTGGTCGGGTCGCAGCTGGGCGGGGTCTGAAGGGTTGGCTTCAACGAGCAATCCGCATGTGACCCCCATTTCCTCGGCGCGGCTAAGGAAACCATTCGCACGGCCATGGGCGAAATTCGTACGGGCATTGCTGAAGCTAGATTCGGTTAATGCGGAGTTCATGCAGCACAGGTTGCGGCATCCCTGTTGAACCAGCCAGTCGCAGGAGATTTCCCCCGCGAGGGTATGGTCGGGTTTGACGCGATCGCCAAATTCGAACGAACCCGTTTTCAACAGCCAGACCAAGGGATGTTTCCTGAGCTCGTTTTGGATGGCCGGGGAAGGGGATTCCCCATGAAAAAAAACTCCGTCCAGCCGTCCCTTTTTCAGGGAGGGCGGTACCTTTTCAATGCCATAAATGTGGTCAACCATCAGGCTCGCATCCATCGGCTGGAGGGCCTCGGTAATGCCCTGCATCATCAGCTGACCGGTCAAGGTGTTTTCATGGACGGGTTCGATGTTCCAGATCATGAGCATATTCCTGGTGGCCGATTTCGAGGGCTTGTCTGAAAGTATGCGCCGTCTGCGGTTCTCGAAGTCAAATCCGGTTTCCTCCATGGCGCGTTGTATGCTGGATTTGGCGTCCTCGCTGACGAAACCGTTTTCGTTGAGTAGGCGCGACACCGTAGCAGTCGATACGCCGGCTTTGTCTGCGAGTTGTTTAATGGTTGCCATGTTTTTTGTCCCTTTATTACACATTTAATACATGACTTCAGCAGGCTGAAGCAAATGTTTTCTAGCGCATTTATTTTCTTAAAGCCCGCGCCGTCGGTGTCGATTCCGAGCATACTGCGGAACATCCACTCGCTGCAGGAGCCGTAGGCGTAGTGGTTAAAGGAGTTCATCTTTACCGGACCGAAGCCGTCCTTTTTGGTGTAGCTGTTCCAGCGTTCCCAAATGGTGGTCGCGCCCTGCTCGATGGAGTAGCCCCAGGACGGATAGGTTTTGTTTTGGATCAAACGATACGCCAGATCGCTCCGCCCGATCTCAGTGAGAGCAGGCAAGAGGATATTCACGCCCAGAAAGCCGACCGACAGGTGAGTATCTTTCGCCTTAATCCGTTCGACGAGATGAACTGCGGCCTGCTCGCGCTGCTTATCCGTGAGCAAGTCATAATAAATCGCCATACACGTGATAGATCGTCCAGGGGCAGATCAGGCCGGCATCCGCCCATCCCGGACTTCCGTAACCATGGAACACTGGCGCTGTATTTCCAAAGGTGCCGGCTCCGTTCTGCGTATCCATCAGATCAACATTCCATTTGGTAAAGAAGGCCGCCACGTCCTGATTGTAGCAACCCGAACGGATTTACCAGATACTCACAACGCAGGTCCGTCGCACAGATCGCACCTGTTGCTGAGACCTGCTGGCTCCAGCAGACCAGTGGAATTGTGCAGACAATAAGAATCAGTGCGGACATCCTGCTCTTCAGGGCACCTCTGAAAAGACCGTTTTGACGGCGCGGGTTAGGTTGTTTCGTATTTTTCAAAATTAAAGATTAGATACCAGGCTAGCGATGTGAAGATTAGAAATTGAAAGATTCAACAATTAAGGGGAGGTTTCCAGAGGTACCCTCAGTCGCTCTGTTTTTTCAATTTCTACAAAGCGGAACCCATTGCGCTTGCCGTCGATTTCCACCCAGGCCTCAAAACGGCAGGGGCCGGTCGGCAATTCGACTGATTCGAAACGGCATTCGGATTCGGCATAGAGAATACTGTTCTCGATAAGCTGATCACCGATCTTCAACACGACCTTATGTGTTTTCTTCAGCAGCTTACTCCAACGACAGGTGATGCGGTAGGTTCCTGCGCTCCTTACATCGAGATCATAAAAGCCCAGATCCCCGTCAAAGAGTCCACCGCCCTGCCAGTCCTGACGACTCAGATGCACGGGGTTCTGCACATCACTGCCTATCCAGATTTTTACCGGTTCAAAACCTTCGCTGCAAACATCATCAAACCAGCGGTCATAGTCAGCTTTCATTTGTTTCACAACTTCGGGATGATCGGCGGCGATATCCTTCTGCTCTCCCTTATCCTTATTTATATCGAAGAGTTCGAAACGCGCCGTCTTCAATGAGAAGGCTTCGCCGCCCCGGCCGACCTGCTGAACCAACTTGTATTTCTCATTAAAAACAGTGCAACTTCGGTAACGCACGGGAGCCGTCCCCCCATGGAGCTGAACAAAATGAGTGCGGTCCGATAATGCCGTCTTTGATCCGTCGAGTAATGGAAGCAAACTCATACCATCCATTTTTGAAGTAGCGGACACCTGACAAATATCAAGAATCGTGGGCATAATATCTTCTACGGATGCAACAGATTTCAGACGCTTCCCATTGGTTGCTGCTCCGGGAAGCTTGATAAATGTCGGCACCCTGATCCCGTTTTCGTAAACCCAGCCTTTACGACCGCGAAGACCGCATTCCCAGAGGTCTTCCTGCTTGTGCAGACTTGAAGTCCCGTTGTCGCCGAGGAAAATGATCAGCGTGTCATCTAATTTCCCCTGTGCTTTCAGGGCATCGAGCAAGCGTCCGAAGTTATCATCAATATTGGAGATCATCCCGTAGAACCTGGACGTCTGCTCACTCAGTCCGGCATCCCGGTAAGGCTGGGCATAGCGGTCGGCAACTGTCAATGGATGGTGCGGCGTATTCGGCGCATAATAGATGAAAAATGGATCATCACCTGAGGCATTGATAAAATCAACGGCCGCGTCAGTGAAGACATCGACACAGTAACCATCAAAACGCTTCTCAACCCCATCATCAATCAGGACCGTATTAAAATAAGACTGACCATCCAGGGGGCTGTAAGGCGCCCCGATCATCCCGCCCACATGCATAAGTGAACGGTCAAAGCCCTGATCTACCGGACGGGTCGGCGCATTGTCACCCAGGTGCCATTTTCCAAAGAGGCCTGTCCTATAGCCCGCAGACTTCAGTGCTTCAGCAATCGTTGCTTCCGAAGGGCGTAATAATGACAACCCAGCCTGCGTGCTCACCACTCCGGTTCGGTATGCATTGCGTCCGGTCATCAAAGCAGCGCGCGTAGGCGAGCAGACTGGATTTGCATAAAATCGGTCAAACACCACTGAATCCGCAGCGAAGCAGTCAAGATGCGGCGTCTTTACAATGGGATTCCCGTTGAAGCCCACATCGCTGTATCCCTGATCGTCTGTGAGAACCAGGAGGACATTTGGCTGAGTTGCCGCGAGGGCACACTGCCCATATAAGAACAATACAAAGGTAAATAAAATCAGATTTCTGGTCATAGTTCTAGTCATTATCATTTTTCGTAAGGACTCCTTTGATCTTGTTATTAAGGCTGTTCTTCATTTCGCCTGATTTGGTTGAAGTCCAGAGTCAGTTTGCTTCCGGAGAGGGGACCAGTTATAGTCACCACACCGCTGCCGAACGCTCCTTTGAGCCAGGGGCTGTCAAAGGCAGGGCATTGGTAATCAATGGGTTTTCCGTCTATGGTTGGCATTGCGAGGCTGCTGCAGTTGAGGGTTATTTCTTCGGCATCATTTCCGCATCCCCGATAGGTAACGATAAAACGTTTAATGGTTTCTTTTAAGGTGACGGGGTTGTCGAGGATGTCGGATTGAAAAGCTTCAAAGCTTTTGTGATGGTCCAGGCTGGAGCCTTCGACGACGAGTGCTGCAGCTTCCAATTTGGCTTCTATGATCCGGTTTCCTTTTTTGTCCTTGGTTAAGGTGTAGGGATTTGATTCTACGCGGTAAAGTCCCACATGGTCCTTTTTATCATAGGCGTAGGCTTTTGGCAGCGCCGGACTCTGGGGTCCTCTTTTGAGTTCTTCTCTGCCTTCTACTTCCGGCATGATTATTTTCGTTGCGAGAAAAGCTCTGCCCTCCTGAATGAACACCCATCCATCGCGCTCGACGAGTTCGTCGATGCCTTTACCAAAGGTCACCTTGAGCATATCCGAGCGGTGGGTGGCAGCTGGGTACCAAGTGGGATTGCGTCCTCTGAATGTCGGATTGATCCTCAAAAGCATAGCGCTTTTTGACTGGACGGATAGTGCTGGATAAACAGTCCAATGGACTGTTGCATCCGGTGTTGTGGGGAAAATCACACCTTCTCCACTTGCCCAAATATGGCAGTAGAGGGCATCTGGGTGATCCATTCGGGTTCCCATCACATAGTCAGGGGTGACCCAGCTATAGCGCTTCATGCGGGAGTCCGGGTTGATCAGCATGGTGTATTCTGTTCCGGCAGGCCGTGGCCATTCGTCACGAGCCTCATTGGGCTTTCGGGAGATATAGGCATACTCACCCATCTGTGAACGCCCGAGCAGTGTTTCCCATATCTGTCGGGGCAATTCGTAATCACTGAAACTGTAAAATGCAGACAAGGAATGAGGGGCTCCCAGCAGGCCTTCTCCGATCATTCCCATACGACGATGTCCCGGCTCTCCGCGGGTAGCGGGTCCGCCGCAGAAGGTCAGTAATTGATCTTGCGCCCACTGGGCCCAGGCCAGGTCGAGGACCATCCGCGCTTGTTCCTTGAGTTCCGGATCATCGCTCCAGGCGTAGATATCGTGAAGAAAGCGCCCCGTGTGCAGCACGTAGCCATTGGCATTATGCTCGTTAAAGAAGCCTCTTTTGGCTCTTTCACGTATGTATTCTTTCCAGAATGTGACCCAGGCCTTGTAGTGGTCGGCAGGTCGATAGTCTTTGCCATCTTTGTAATTCCCGCTACCCAGGGCCATGGGCATATCATCACCCCCCAGGGAAAATGCCGATCCTCTTCCGTAGCCATAGCCGGCCATGCGGCCAAGATTGGGGTAGATACGATCCTTGTACTCGGGAAGATTCATAAAAATCTGACTGGAAAGCAGGTTTTCATGTTTGAAATTGATATCGTGATTTTCGCTACCAGTCACATTCCAGACACTTCTGCGTGCAGTCGCTATATCGTTTTTAAATTTACAGTGCTCCCAATAGCCCTCCAGCCACAGGGCCTCTGCTTCAGGTGACAATCTATTGGCCTTAATACGGCCGAAGGAGGAAAAGCCAAAGAGGGTCCAGTTAAACTCGCTGCCGGTCCATAGACCCCAATCGGCGTTGGCATCTTTGCGCTTATCTTTCATGGCCTCGATGAGATCCTGATTGACCTGCTCGAGGTTTTCCCCGCGGTAAAGCGCTCCGATAAATCGACTGTCCGCTCCTTTCATGGACCTCAGGGTTGCATCATTTCTGATGGGGCGGGTCCGCGCGGTTTCGGCCATATACCGTGTGATGGTTTTGTCGCTTATCCCTAAGGTTTTGTCAGCATCACTGACGAGCAGGTCGTCGATCCAGACCTTGCCGGTGGGCGTTAGATTTGCCTCGAGCTGAATAGACTGGATGGCCTTGCAGTTGAACTGCTCGGATTTGTTCAGTGTTTTTAGAGGGATGTCGAAGGTCTGCCAATGGTCTGCGGTGTTAAGCCCGTTCAGTGCCGTGAAGGCTCTGTTTCCATCCATGTCGTAGAGCGCAAGCTCAAATCCGCCATCCTCAACCTTGCCTTTGTATTTCGCCTGGAAATGAATTTGGCATGTTTCGGATAATTCCCACTTTTTGAAGTAGGGCCCCGTATGAAAGCCGAATGCTGAAGGGCCTTTGTGCGCCTTCGTGGGAGTGAGGACAATGGAGAAGGACCCTTTCTTGAAGTCGCTCGCATCGAGGAGGTCAAAACGCCTTTTATAACCACCGTCAACCGCTTTGCCGGCCGGCCCGCTATGGGCTGTCAACCAGGCATCTACAGGGTTGTCGACCCTGATCTCTCCCTGGTCTTTTTCCAGCCGTAACACGAGCTCGTGGTCTTGATCCCCGTTCTCGCCAACGGCGTGGGCGGTGCTGAGTGCTGCTGCCGCAAAAAAGAGGGCCGTTATTTTTCTTATCATCTTATTTTTTCTCATCATCTTAGTATCCTCTCTGAAAATAGGTTTCGAGTATGGGTGCTGTCAGCAGCCCCATGGGAAAGAGTTGGTATTCATCCGCCCATTCATCGCCCGTGGTTCGCCAGCTTTGTGGTCCCCACCAGGGAACGGCATCCACGCTGTGGACCTGCCCGAAGGCATTTGCCCGATTGCCGAAGACCGTGAGGTCGACTGCGTCGCCCGCTTCGACCCGGCCCAGATCCGCGCGATGCGGCGCGAAGGCCAGCGGCTCGGTGCCGCCCTTTCTCGTCAGTGTCACGAGGGGGCCTGCAAAATTCTTGATGCGCAGGCTGAGCGCGTCGCCGCCCATGGGCAGCGTGCAGTGATACGTCACATTGCCGGCATAGAAGGGGAGGCCCTGGCCGGTCCAGTCGCCGAATGCAAGTTCACGCACCGCATCGGTAATCACCGCACGGTCGCCGCGAACCTCGACGCCGAAATCGCCCAGCAGATAGCACCACTCAATGGAGGTCTTTCGATTATAGTCGATGACCAGTTCGATGCTGTGTTGTCCCGCCTCAAAATCGGGCAGGGCGACGGTTTCGATCGCTTCATCCGTGAAATAGCCGGTAACAGTCTGGTTGATGGGTTGACCATCGAAAAAGATTTCCGTGCCCGCCACGTTCTCTAGCGCCAGTCGGGGTGCGGCGACCGCAACGCGACTTTCAATGGTGAAGCGCAGGCGCACCGTTGCCGCATGGCTTAGCGGTTCGCGGTCGGCCCAGGGCTGCGCCATCGCGCCACCGACCGGTGGCATGCCGAACCTTTTGTGCAGGAGGGGGTCCATGTCCAGCACCGGCACCGCCGGCTGCCAATCCTGATCATCGATGGAATAGGTGCAGGAGTCCAGCAGCAGAACGTTGGGCTCGCTGAGCGTTATCGGCACGGGACCGCGCAACCGTGCCACTTCCTGCATCGCCCGTGGCGCGATGGATGCACCCTGTTCCCGGCGACCGGGGGTCATCGACAGCAGCAGGTGCCCATGCTTTTCCATAGCGCAGGGAAGTAGCGTCATGCCGTTGCGATAGTTCGCTGCCAAAGCAGTCGTCTCACCGCTGGTGGTGTCCAATAAGTCCAACTTCCACTCTCCCTGAAGGGTGAGCGTCAGTTCAGTCGTTGGCAGTAGGGTCTGGTTCCTGCCGTCAAACCTTCCGGCGACCGCTGAATCGCCGTCAAACTGGTTCGGGGCAGTATTACAAATAAAGAGCGTTTGCCCTTTTCCGTCTCGCCGCAATTGATGCAGGCAGCCCTGAGCCTGTACTCCCGAGCTGTCTCGCAGACTTACCTCACGGAAGGGCTCCAGAGCGGAGGTGATTCGCGCTGCGTTATAGGAAACGCATAGACATTTCTGTGCGAGATTCGCCGGAGCATCACTGGGCATGGCATCGACCAGTGATGGAATCTCGCCGGCAAAAATCACCGTACCGCCGGCCTCGGCAAAGGCTTCCAAACGCGCCAGCGTCGTAGAACGGATGGTGCGGAGCCCCGGCACCAAAATGGTATCGTATTCCATTTCTCCCACGGCAAAGCCGCCGTGTTTCGGAGTGTTGGCCTGGTTGGGCAACAGCGATTCGCTGATAAAGTCAAAGTCTAGGAAGCCGTAAAGCAACCACTGAAGCAGGTCGAGGAAGTTGCTCTCACGCTCCGCGCGCTCCTCTTCGGTCTGATCGATCGGACCACTGCAGAGCCAATAGGATTCGATCGGATGTATCACCCCGATCCGTACCTTGGGCTTGCCGCTGCTCAGCATCACATTCACGCGGGCGAAATGATCCTCTACCACCGGATACTCTTTATGCCAGGGCGATTGGTAATTGATCGACGCAGGGTAGTCGCGTTTGGACTCGCCGGCCAGCGATACATGGGAGAGGTGGTGAACGCGGTAGGTGACTCCCAGCGCAGCCTGCCAGTCGCCCTGCCGTTTATGGCCGGGGAAGTCGAAGTCCCAGTTGGTCACGCCGTAGAGTTCGCTCAGTACGCCGCTGCGGCCGTATTGATGGGCCGCCGATTGGGCCTGTTTAGCGGTGGAAAACTCTTCTTCGCAGCGGTCGAGCAGCACGTCGATACCGGGAATTTGAAAGGAGCGATAGCCGCGCATCGACTCGCCGAGCGCGTTGGTTTGGGCTCTCAGCGAATGCTCAGACATCATGTGTCCGGTAAGGGCAATGCCATGCTTCTCGCACCAGTCGCCGATGGTATCGGAAAAGGCCTGGGTAAATCGCTCACAAACATGATCGTGGTAGCGATAGCGCCAGACTGAGGCTGCGCCCTCGGGCAGTTCCCAGAAGATTTCGGGTAGGGTATCCAGGATGTTTCCGCCATAGCTTGTTGCAAAGGTTTCCGGAAGATCTTCGGTCCAGGGCAGTGTGACATCCTCTTGGCTCTCCGCCCGGGGCAGGCTTTGCTTATGGGAAAATTGCGGCTCATCGGTAAAGATGGCGGGGATGCTTTTACCGAACGACTCCCCGACTTCCCGGTAATAACGCTCGTGCGTCACCTCGATAAAGCGTTCCATGGCGTCCCGGTTCAAGGTGTCCACATAGGTCTGGTTATTAAACCAGCTCGCGGGTTTCGCAACCTCCAGATAGGCATGCCATACGTGCGCGCCCTCGGCCGCCGCCTCGCCCTCGGCCAGGCGGCGATACGATGCCAGCCGGCCGTCGACCAGGTGAATTTCATAGCTGGCCAGCCAATGGCCATTCCCCGTGCGGTGTGCTATCGATGAATAGTCTTCACTCGGTCCATGCCCTTCATCCGCGGAGTAGGGCGTTGCGGTGAAGAGCAGATGGCGTGCGCGAAAGCGTTCGTCCTGCGTCACCAATCCGCCCGCCGATCCCGACGGCCAGCGATCCTCGTCGTAGAGCCAGACCAGCATATCGTTTGCTTCGGCGTGATCTCGGCAGGCTTTGACCTTGTCGAAGAATTCCTCGCCCAGGTACTCGGTATCCAGACCGGTGCGCGGGTGGATGTGAAAGCCGCCCATCCCCATCGCCTTGAGGCAGTCGATCTGTCGTATCAATTGATCCGTATCCAGCCGGTTGTTCCACGACCAGAAGGGGGCCCCCCGATGGATGCTGTCCGGGGTTTTAAAGGTGTTGTTCAGTTTTTCTTCCATCATTGATTCTCGGCTTAATTATTCAGTTTCGTTGCCGAAGTCATAGACTTCTTGCACGGGGCCCACGGTTACCTTGACCTGATCGCCGCCGAACGGGTTGTTGAGGCAGGGGCCGCTGAAAGTCCAGTCGGGACGTAAGTCAATTGCCTGACCGTCGATCGTTGGGAGTTGGAATCGTTTATGTTCGTGTGCATCGTAGCGGAAGCACTCCAGTCGGGCGCCGTTGCGGCCGGATCGATAGGCCACCCGGTCGCGTAGGACCGTGAGCGGATTTGCCAGCACGGCGGATTGGGAGGCTTTGAAAGAGGCATAGTCATCCATGTCGCCGGTTTGCATCAAGACACGTGTCGTGGTGGGAATGTCCGGGCTGGCGAGGGGGCTGGCCAGTTCGCCGCTTTCGTCCCAGGTGTAGCCGCCGTCGAGGAATTTGACTGCTGCATAGGCTTTGCCGTTGCTGGCGAAGATCCAGCCGTCCTGCTCGACCTTTTTCAGCTTTTTGCCGTAAAAGCGCATGCTCATTTGTCCGGTGCTGTAGGAGCCCATACCTTTGAGTCCATCTATGCGCTGGATGAAGAGCACGTCTTTGTGCTGAAAGCTCCAGTGTGGGTGCTGGGGGCGTCCTCCTCGGGCCCCTCCGATCTCGGGATAGATCGCACACTGTTCATGCTCGGCGCGTCGAACATTCTGAGGAACCTTTGGGTACTGTGCCTCCTGATCGCAAAATAGGAGTCCGCACCAGCGGTTTTGTCGCGAGATACCAGCGTATTTTAGGGTCGATTCCCCGCTTTCGGGATCAGGCATGCTCAGCGCCGGATTCTGCAGGGTGCTGCCTAGAATATAATGGGGGGTGCGGTAGGCGTAGTTGATCAGCGCGGAATCGGCAGCGAATGCTAAGTGGTTGCGCACGGTCGCCGTCTTCGGATCGAACTCGCCGAGCACGCGGTTGGAAATGACGAATGGCCTGTAGGCCGGGAAGGCCATCTTGCGCAGTAGGATTGCCGCTGCCGGAAGTTGGTAGCTGCTGGTTTCGATCACTTTCGAATGGCTGGAACGTGCCGGCTGTCCCTCGGGGGCGTAGAGCAGGTTCTTGTAGCGTTCGAAGTTGTTTCCTCCGTAGGTCGCACGGCTGCGCCCGCCGCCGCGGCGACCTCGGAACGAGATCTGGGCTTCTTCGATAAAGGCGATGTCCAAGAGCATGCCGAAGCGCTTGCGCACCAGCGGGTCGGGAGAGAGGTCGTGCAGGTTGAAGAGTGCCGGCCAGGAATATTTCTGGTAGCCGCAGGAACCGATTTCGATCCACAGGCCGCTTTTGATGCGCTGCACGGGCCAGTCTTGGAAAAAGCGATTATAGGCGGCATAGTGTTCGGCGGCCGTATGGCCGTCGTCATAGCGCCGGTCTTTAAAAGCGGGGTCGTCTTTGAGCAGACCTGCCACCAAATAAAAATTGGGGCGCAGGGTGAGATCATGATTTTCCGTGCCCAGCGTCACCAGTAGATTGTCCAGCGAGGCGTCGATCACCCGGCTACTGCCTTTGACCCGCCACCAGAGTGCTTCTTTCATCGCAGCTTCGGTTTCGGGCTGTAGGCGTCCTGGATAGTGCGTGCTCCCGGCGTTAAACAGGCAGAGGGTACGCACGTAATCGGTGAGGGGGAAATAGGCCCAGGGGGATAGCTCCTCTCGTTTCTCGGGAGCGAAGGTGCTTCCCGCAGCCTCTGCCTGATGCATTTGAATGTAAGCTTGTGCGCGTTCCAGCAGGCGCTGATTGGCGAGCTCGGTTTTCTCATTTTGATAGAGTGCGCAGAGCGTCCACAAGGTATCGCCCCAGGCTTTGAACGGCCAACATGAGTCTTGTGCGACGACTTTGCTCAGCTCGTTTTGCCGTGCGGCGATCGAGGCTTGGTGGGTGTCGCGAATCACGGTCTCATAGCCTGCGAATTTGGGATCCACCACCACGGGTGCCGAAGCGCTTGCCTCCTCGTTGCTGAGCTCGCTGGGGGCGGACTCTGGCTCGGAGAGGGTTTCTGCTTTGGCAACGTCGCAGCCGGCGAGGAATGGCAGTGTCGCCGTGGCAATGAGTGCTGCTATGGTGAGTGGATAGCGGTGTCGTGTTTTATCTGTGCTCATGTGTCCTGTTGCTTTGATTTATCGCGTATGGTCTCATGGGGTGTAATAGGTAAAAATTACATGAAAGTTAAGGGGTATTACATGGCCTCCGATGCTTGTCAATAGTGCGGGCGCTGATTCGCAATAATCTTTATAAGGTTGCCCCTTTCTGTCGTTTTCTGTGAGCTGTTATTTTGCTGGTTATTGGGAGAGATTAAAATTTAAATTGACATGTTATTAGTATATGTAATAGAAATGTTATTCGGTGTGATACATGGTTATACGCCATGTCGTTGCTTATTATAACCTCTGTTCACTCCACGCCTTCGATAGGATGTCGCTCTAATTAAAGGGAATTCATTATGATAATAAGATCTAAAATGTGGTCACGACTGTTCGTGACTTTTGTAGCGCTGCTGCTCAGCGCTTCGGCGGGTCAAGCCGCGGTGGTGCTCTACAGCGAAAACTTCGACGATGAAGGCACTGCCGCCAATGCCTACGATAACGGCACGACGCCGGAAGTGAACGTCGGTAATATTGGCGTTCTCCAGTCGAACGCGGAGTCCTCTAGCGGAGGCGGGCACCGTAGAGGGTGTCTGTCTTTTCCCTTATCTTTACAAAAACGAAATGAAATCTAGCCGCCTGCTCCAGACCTGGGGCAGGCGGCGTTTTATTGGAAATCATCCAATTTAGAAAACTACTTGATGAGTCGATTGATACACAGAACACTGGCTTTACTGCTGGCCTTGCCGGGATTATCCATGGCGGCCGATGCGGCTGAAAGCTTTTTTGAATTTACTGAAGCGCCTGCGCTGACAACTGACTGGTCTGCCAGCTTGCTCGAGGAGCGTGGTGATGCGGTGTCGGTCCTGCAAGGACTGACGCTGGATGAGGGGTGGTATCAGATCAACGGCCAACAAGTGAGCCGCGTGAATGCTGAGGGCACCGTGAGCTTGCCGAATTTACCGCAGGCGCTGACTCCAAGCGCTGCGGCACTGATTGGAGAACAACTCTATGTCGTTGGCGATCACAGCTTACTGAAGCTGGATGTTGGAGTCGCGGACTCTGACTGGGCTGAATGCGCGACGCTGCCAGAGAATGCTGGCAAGCACCCGGTGCTGGCCAATCAGCAAGGCACGCTCTATTTAGCGGGTGCTGGTATTGGTGGAACGAATACATATGCTTATGATGCGACGCAGGACGCATGGACGGCACGGGCCGAAGCGCCGCAGGATCTGCGCGGCACTGTTGCCACTGCCTGTGGCAACGATCATATCTTGTATTTCAATGGCCAGGCTGCGGATGACGCGATTTTGGCTTACCACCGCACGACCGATACCTGGTTTGCGATGGGGCAGTTGCCCAGTGCGCTGCAAGTCTTGGCTGTCGGCTCCAAGGGCACAGAATTCACACTCTTTTCGGCGGAAGCCACTGTGACTGGCAAGGCCTTGTTGCGCCCGACCAAGTATGGCTGGGTGGACCACTCGGTGGTGGCGGTGTTGGTCTGTCTGCTGGTCGGCGTGGGGGTGTATTTCTCAAAGAAGGAAAAATCCAGTGGCGACTATTTTCGCGGCGGGCAACGCATCCCCTGGTGGGCAGCGGGCCTGAGCTTGTTTGCCACGGGTGCCAGTGCGATCAGCCTGATGGCGATGCCGGGCAAATCGTTTGCCGAAAACTGGATCTATTTTTCGGGCGCGATCTTCATTGTGATGATTCAACTGCCTCTGTTGATGCTGGTCTATATCCCGCTGGCACGACGTCTGAAGATTTCCACTGCCAATGAATATCTGGAGCGGCGCTTTAGTCTGCCGGTGCGCATGCTCGGGTTTGTGTGCTTTTCGCTGAACCAAATGCTCGGGCGCATGGCGGCGATCCTGTTGCTGCCGGCGCTGGCGATCAGCGCGATCTTCGGTCTGCCGATGGAGTATAGTATTCTGATCATGGGCGTGGTGACCACGCTGTTCGTGACGATGGGCGGGCTCGAAGCGGTGATCTGGACGGATGTGTTACAGGCCGTGATCATGTTGCTCGCCGTGCTGGTGTGTGCGGCATACGCCTTCTTTGCGCTGGATATAACAGTGCCGGTGGCGATGGATCTGCTCGATAATCTGGACAAGTTACAGATGTTTGATTGGCGTATGGATTGGCAGGCGCCGGTCGTCATCGTCATTGCTTTGAATACCTTTGTCTCCGTGTTGGGCATGATCGGCGATCAGAACTTCATCCAACGTGTGCAGTGCACCCACGATGAGAAGGAATCGCGCAAGGCGGTCTATACGCAGTTGGCCGTGGCCGTGCCGATGAATTTTGTGCTGTTTGCTTTGGGCACCTTGTTGTTTCTGTTTTATGTCACGCGTGCCGATACACTCAGCCCAGCGTTGAAAGCGGACGGGGTGTTTCCGTTTTTCGCCGCGCAGAATTTGGCGGCGGGCATGGCCGGGTTTGTGGTGGTCGCCTTGCTGGCCGCGACGATCTCGACGGTGTCCAGCGCGATGAACTCGGTGGCCAATCTGGGGGTGGAGGATGTGTATCGGCGCTTTTTCCCGAAGGTGACCGATCATCAGTGTCTGGTGTTCGGACGACGTTTGACGCTCGGCTTGGGAGTCTTTGGCACGGTGGCGGCTTTGCTGCTGGCGAATACCAGTGGGCTGCAGTCGATCTGGGATCTGTTCTTGATGATCACCGGTGTGGTGCTCGCGCCGATTACCGGTATCTTTGTGCTGGGAATCTTCAGCCGACGGGTCAACACCTTTGGTGTGTGGGCGGGTACCGCCGCGTCCGTTGCGGCGAATTACTACGCAAAATTCCACCTGGATCTGCACGCGATGGTGTATCTGATCGTGGGCGTATTTACCTGCCTGATCGTCGGGTGGTTGGCCAGTTTCTTGGCACCGCCTCCACCGCAGACCAAGGTGCATGGCCTGACAATTCTTACTTTGAAGGACGCAGAGGGGGAATAGTTTTTTATGAAAAAACGAATTAAAATGGCCGTAGTCGGCCTTGCATTCGGCGAGTATATCGTTGACTGCCAGATTGTTGCAGGGCCGGGCGAACCCTTTATTGAACTGGCGGGCGTGTTTGATCTGGATGCATCGAAATCGGTCAAGCTTTCCCGGCGGCACAACGTGCGGCAGTATGCATCGCTCGACGAAATTCTGGCGGATGACTCCATCGAAGCGGTCGGGCTTTTCACCCCGCCTAGCGGCCGTGCGAAACTGATCCGCAAAATCATTCGTGCCGGAAAGCATGTAATGACCACCAAGCCGTTTGAGCTGAATGCTCCGGATGCGCTGGCGGTTTTGGAAGAGGCGAGGGCAGTGGGTAAAGTTGTGCACCTCAACTCTCCCGAGCCATTCCCTGCCGATGAGACGGCGCAGATTCTGCAGTGGCAGGAGGCGTTCCAACTCGGCCAGCCTGTTGCCGTGCGATGGGAGACCTACACCCGCTACAATGACCTGGCGGACGGCAGTTGGTATGATGATCAGGCACGGTGTCCGGTGGCACCGGTCTTTCGTTTAGGGATTTACGGAATCAACCAGTTGCTGTGTTTGTGCGGCGAGGTCGATGTGGTGAATGTGGCGCACTCCAGATTGTTTCCCGGGCGGCCGACTCCGGATAATGCCGAACTTTCCCTGCAGTTTAAGAATGGTGCGTTGGGCAGTGTGTTTGCCTCCTTCTGTATTGATGACGGGCAGCGATATGCCAACTCGCTGTGTATTCACTATGAACGCGGCACGGTCAGAACAGAATCCACCAGGACTTCGAGGAATCATGATGTGCTGGCAAAGAAGCTGTGCCTGCAGGCGCTGGATTCCGACAATCAGGTGATGACCCGGTCCGTTGAGCTGGAGACCGAGCAGATGATCGGGAAATATCAGTGGCAGAATTTCCACGATGCGGTTCAACGCGGGCAGCCGCTGGCCGGTGAAATCAGTCCGAAAATGGTTGCCCATGCGGTTCAGGTGATCACCGCCATGAGCGAGGCCGAAAGAACGGGCAGTCAGATATTTGTGCCCGAGTTGTCGTTCGCGGAAGCCAGCTGGTAATCGGCAGGTTGAAGTGGCAGCGCTCATTTAAACGGAGAAGAACAAGCCGGCGCTGGCGCCAAGTCGTTAATTTTTCACATGGCTTAACCGACTGCTGCACAGGTGCAGGCAATTTTTCACAATTAAAAAAAAGAAAGGTAACATTATGAAAGAATCTATGAAGCAGGATACAGAGGTATCCGTTCTATTGGTCGGTGGTTTTGGCCATGCGGTTTGTGTCTTTGATGAGTGGTCGCGTAATAACGCCGCTGTCCGATTGGTGGGCGCGGTGCAAACACTGCCTGATGAGTCCTTGGATGGCTTTTTGGCGCATCCATGGTCCGCACAGTTCGCACCGGCGATTTACCAGGACATCGACGAGGCCCTGAGCATTGAGCAACCAGACATCGTGGTGGTCAGCACTCGTCCGGATTTAAATCCGGATTTGATTGAAAAGAGTCTGCGGGCTGGCAGCCATGTGATTGCTGAAAAGCCGATTGCGGTGAATGAGGCGGGCTTGCTGCGTGTACATGCCGCCGTTGAGGAAACCGGTAAATTTGTCTTGCCGATGCTTGGCATGCATGAGGTGCCGGCCTTTGTGGAAGCGCGCGAACTGATAGAGCAGGGGATTATCGGTGAGCCGGTGCTGGTCAATGTCCGCAAATCCTACAAATGGGGAGGACGCGGCGGCTGGTTTAAACAGCGCGAAATCTACGGAGGCATCTGGGGCTGGGTTGGAATTCACGCATTCAATATTGCGGCGCATATTCTCGGTCGCAATGCCGTCAGGGTGCTGGCCGCTCAGGAACAGAACCGCTTTCATCCTGAGGTTGCCCCCGGCTGTTCGGATTGCCTGAGCGGGCTTTTTCTGCTTGAAGGCGACGTGCAGATGACCGCCAGCATCGACCTGCTGCGCCCCGATGCGCCTAAGACACATGGCGACGACTGGATCCGCATCGTCGGCTCCGAAGGCAGCCTCGAAGCCAATCCCGCACTGGGGACCATCCGTCTCATCCTGAAGGGAAAAGATGAGGAAGTCCGCAAAGTGACTGCGGTGGCGCCATCTTTCTATACCGAGCTTTTGAGCGCCGTAACCGAGGGGACCGACTTCTCGGAACTGACGACACAGGGCTTCCGTTTGACCGAATCGGTGTTGACCGCCGAGCGTGCCAGCGTGGAGCAGCGCTGCGGGCTTGAGGTGAAGCAGGATCGTTGGGCACTGTCGTTGCCGGAGAGCAAAGCAGGCCAGTGATGCGTCGCGCGTCTCAAGGCGAAGATCGAAGCCTGGCGACCTGTAGAACGGTAATTAGAAGAGCTTTTTCTCTAGAAAACGAAAATTAAGAAAGTGAAGAATACATGATGCATACCAAAAAAATAATTATTGCGGCAAGCGCACTGAAAAAGGTCATGAGTTTTAAAAACAGGATGATGAGTAAGGCCAAAACTGTTGTTGTCATTCTTTGGGTAACTTTACTTGTCTGTTTGAGCCAGCAGGCAGCAGCAGCAGATGCGCTCTGCGCGACGGATCTGCGCTGTGAGTATCTGGTAGATCCACTGGGGATTGATGTGGTTCAGCCTCGCTTGAGCTGGCGGCTGGGGGCCGGAGGTTCCTCCGTCGCTCTTCGAGCTATGGAGGACAGGCAGAGGTCAGAGGTCAGGGGGCTGATGCAGGGGGCCTACAGAATACTCGTGGCGAGTTCCCGTGAAAAGCTGGAGCAAGATCAGGGCGATCTGTGGGATACGGGCCAGATCCAATCCAGCCAGACCACCCAACTCGCATACGCAGGCAAAACCCTCTCAACCCACATGCAGTGCTTTTGGAAAGTGATGGTTTGGCCTGCCCTGAGCGAAGTCGAAGGGGATGTTGACGGCAAACCGTCCGATTGGAGTCAACCAGCACACTGGAGTATGGGCTTGCTCAACTCCGCCGACTGGAAAGCGGAATGGATCGGGTTCGACAAAATTCCGGAATCCAAACCCGCCCCCGGTTCGAAAAAGAAGGTTGTAATCAATAAAGCCATTTATGGAGTTCCAAACAACCCGGCGAAACAGG
>CAZWZW010000034.1:18062-21368 GCA_964639125.1 uncultured Verrucomicrobiota bacterium | reverse complement strand
TCAAACTGGCTGTCGGCTTTGTCCGTTGACTGCTTTTGGTATTCCGCCTTTTGCGCACCCTTGGTTACCAGGGTTTCTGCACGGAACGTCTGGAACTTTACCGCATCAACTCCGGCGGATGCCGCCGCAACGACCATCTCTTTGGCGCGTTCCAATGAACCATTATGATTCACACCGGCTTCAGCTATAATGTAGGTGGCGCTCGTCATTCCGCCGTTTTCCTGTAGTCCTTTTCCGAAACCACCAAGCGACCCGCCCGCACAAAACTATTTGCCGGAACATCAACACCGTGCACAACTACCGCCCCGGATCCGACAAACGAGTTTTTCCCGATTTTGGAGGTTCCGTTTACAATGGCCCCGGTAGAGACATGTATATGGTCCCCAATCACAGCGTCGTGTTCGATAAGACATCGTGAATTCAGGATGCAGTTTGATCCAACCGAAGCAGCGGCATTAACGATTGCGCCATGCATGATCACCGTCCCCTCCCCGACAAATGCATGTCTGGATACATGCGCCAAGGGAGATATGATCGATGGCAAGTTGAACCCTAGGTTCTTTAACTGCTCGTATAGTCGGATACGCACTGCTGCAGAATTAATCTGGCCAACTACAATCAAAGCGTTATCGCATTGCTTTCTTATATCAGGAAGCTCCTTATCCGGCCCCATTAATGGATATCCCAGAACATTCGAAGGCTTACCTGAAACGTCCTGATCAACGACACCCAAAATATCGAAGCGGCCTTCCTGCTCGATCACATCAATACAGGAGCGACAGTGCCCGCCGGCACCTACTAATATAATTTTAGGTTTAGTCATGTTTCCTCGCACTACTGGGAAGATTCACGATCCGGTTTTCCAACCATTTTGAATTTTCCAGCGAATCGCTCTGACAATCAGCATACATATCGAGCCGGTTCATCAGTCGCCAAGCCGGCCGCGTCATAATGCCTACATCGTTTGATGTTTCAAGAAAGCGGTCCCGGTCATTTGCATCGGTCAATACGATGGCATTCAACCAATGGTTGCTTTCGCACTGCTCGGGTTCATCGATGAATTCCGCCCAATCAACCGTTGCAAAGAAGTCCCGGTATTTCCCCGCCAGCTCGCGCTTGTCGGCCAGCTTTTGATCCAGCTGCTCCAGCTGAGCACAGGCGAGTGCCGCATTGAGGTTTGGCATGCGGTAGTTGTAGCCCACTTCATCATGTATGAATTCCCACCTGTGCGGAACCTTGGCAGTCGTGGTCAGGTGTTTCGCGCGATCCGCGATTGCTTCATCGTTGATCACAATCGCCCCGCCGGCACCGCAGGTCATCGTTTTATTTCCGTTAAAGCTATATACGCCCATCAGACCAAAGGTTCCACAGTGCCCGCCTTTGTATTTGCTGCCGAGGGCTTCCGCCGCATCTTCGACCACAGGAATTCCCCATTCATCGGCCACAGAACATAATGCCATGATGCGGCAGGAATGACCAAACGTGTGCATGGGCAAGATTGCGGCAATGCGCTTGCCGGTAGATTTATTAAACACTCCATCAGCGCGACGTTCTGCATGGTTTTCCAGAAAGCACTTAACGGCATCCGGCGACAAACCAAGAGTTTCTTTATCGACATCGAGGAAAACCGGGGATGCGCCATTATAGCTAATGGCATTGGCCGTGGCGACAAAGGTCAAAGCCTGCGTCAGCACCTCATCGCCGGATTGCACGCCTGCAAGCTGCAATGCCACCTGCAAAGCACTGGTTCCATTGACGGTTGCAACCGCGCGTTTGGCTCCAACATAGTTGGCGAGATCCCTTTCGAAACGATCGACATATTCCCCCACGCTTGAAACAAACGTGGATTCGATGGCATCCATAACAAACGATTTATCCAGATCGGAAAACCGGGGCTCATGCAGCGGCACAAACTCTTCGGTTCCGAAATGATTCCGGATCAACTGAAAGAGGTCTTTAAACATTATACAGGTGTGCTTTGAATTTATTCAGGTTCTCTTCCTGTACAAACCAGTTGATGGTTTCCTGTAATCCATCGCGAATCGAGTATTTCGGTTCGAATCCAGTAAACTGATTAATTTTAGTGTTGTCGCACCACAGCCGGAACACCTCCGACTTATCCGGCCGTCGCCGGGCTTCTTCAGAGATGAACTCGACATCGCTGTGCATCAGTTCCTTGATCATGTTCAAGGTATCGCCAACCGAGATTTCATAGTTCGAACCGATATTAACCGACTCTCCCACAGCACCATCGCATGACGCCAACTCGATGAATCCACGGCAGGTATCAAGCACATAGTTAAAGTCACGTGTAGGCGAAACGTCGCCCAGTTTGATCTCTTTCGTGCCATTGGCAATCTGCGCGATGATCGTTGGAATTACTGCCCGCAGCGACTGCCGCGGGCCGTAGGTATTGAACGGCCGAGCAATGGTTACCGAAAGGTTAAAGGCATTATGAAAACTCATCGCCATGGCATCGGCCCCGATCTTACTCGCGCTATAGGGCGACTGGGGTTGCAAGGGATGCTTTTCATCAATGGGCACATACTGTGCGGTTCCGTAGACTTCGCTGGTTGATGTATGCACCACCCGTTCGCAGCCATTATCGCGTGCGGCCTGGCAGATGTTCAGCGTGCCTTGCACATTAGTGTCCACATAGCTGTTGGGAGCAATGTAGGAATACGGTATGGCAATCAGGGCCGCGAGGTGAAAAACGACATCAATATCCTTGGTGATTTCCCGGCAATAGTTTGGATCGCGAACATCTCCGCACACGACTTCCAAATTTTCATGCGTGCCAATATCCTCAAGCCATCCCCAGTTATTGAAGGAATTGTATTGCGACAGAGCACGTACACTGCACCCGAGCCCAAGAAGCATTTCCGTTAGATGCGAACCAATGAAACCATCCGCCCCGGTAACCAGCACCCGCCTGGTGTTTAAGCCATCCATGCTACACTCCACCCTAATGTCGTTAATTTGAAACGCATTATGTTTTTGCAATTCCCTGTCCGCAATTGCCAGTTAATTCTGAATGATGCGATAAAACCCTGACGAGTTTGTTGCATCAACCAACCAGCTTGCATTGGTCGAAAAAGGTGCCGATACCGTATTCCATTCATTGGATGTTAGATCTGTACTGTATTGCAGTGCGTAGGTGCCGCTCGCGGCCCCTTCGAACGTGGCCATAACAGATCGAACACCGTTGGTTTCAGTAATGGATAACCCAGGAGCTGATCCTCCCAGAACAGTCACGTCTATTCCATCGATACCAACCATGCTTGTACCCGTTGTATAGAATTCAAT
>CAZWZW010000034.1:15329-17962 GCA_964639125.1 uncultured Verrucomicrobiota bacterium | reverse complement strand
ATCATCTGGGCATTTACACACGCGACCATTGCAACGAAACCCGCAACATATACTAACTGCTTCATCTTATCCTCCCTGTTGATTAACTAGTCAGAATTACATTCTTAAGTTAATCAAATTAAGAAGGATGTTTTAAACTTATTCTTATGTTTATTTTATCCCCGAAACAAAAGGAGCAAAGTAACCGCAATGTGCATTACAGATAACGCTCCTTAAAATCGGCATAGGCCCGGGCGATCCCCTCGCGCAACTCAATCTTAGGGGACCATCCCATTGCACGGAGTCGCGAAGAGTCCATCAGCTTGCGCGGCGTGCCATCGGGTTTTGATGTATCCCAATCGATCCGCCCCTCAAATCCGACCACTTCTTTCACGGTTTCTGCGAGCTCCTTGATGGTCACTTCCTTTCCAGAACCCACATTGACATGCGATTGAACCGTGCCGGAATCATCCGTAAAAGCAACATCCTCATAGTTTCCGTTTTCGAGCAGAAAGACACACGCCTCGGCCAAATCGTCGCTATAAAGAAACTCGCGCAACGGCGAACCGGTGCCCCAACATCCGACTGCTTCCAGCCCCGCCTCTTTCGCTTCGTGGAAGCGCCGGATCATTGCGGGAAGAACGTGCGAATTTTCCGGATGATAATTATCGCCGGGGCCATACATATTGGTCGGCATAGCGGAAATAAAGTTGGTGCCGTACTGGCGGTTGTAGGCATCGCAAAGACGAATGCCCGCAATCTTGGCAATGGCGTAAGGCTCATTGGTTGGCTCCAAAGGCCCGGTCAGCAGGTGCTCCTCTTTCAGTGGCTGCGGTGCAAGTTTGGGGTAGATGCATGACGAACCCAGAAAAAGGAGCTTCTTCACGCCATGCTTGTATGCTGCATGGATGACGTTCATCTCGATCATCATGTTTTCATAGATGAACTGTCCTCGATAGGTAGCGTTGGCATGAATGCCCCCCACCTTTGCCGCAACCAAAATGACATAGTCCGGTTTTTCAGCCGCAAAGAAATCATCCACAGCCTGCTGATTAATCAAGTCCAGCTCATTGATCGACCTGCCCATCAAATGGGTATATCCGTGACGTTCCAGTGCGCGCCAGATTCCTGATCCAACAAGTCCCTTATGTCCCGCCACGTAAATCCGCGCATCGCGCGGAATGGAGTTTGAAGCTTGTGGTTGTTGATTATTATTCGGTGAAATCATTTTAGTTCCTTTTTAGCTATCAGCTTATAGCGGTCAGCCAACAGCATTTCAGTTTTTCAAATCGACTTCCACTGCCTTGATATAGCCAGCCAGGCATTTGGAAACTTCCTCCGCAGCCATCACCAGTGATGCAGCGTCGGCTGAGGAGAAATAGTCCAATCGCGAAGCCAAGTGCACAAAGTACAACACTTCATTAATTGATCCTTTAGCAATATCAAGAAAACGCAGAAAATCCTTAACTGTCCTTCGTCCAGCTCCCTCAGCAATATTGGCCGGAACAGAATAAGCTGCCCGTCTTAGCTGTGATGTCAGGGCAAACAACTCATCCTTTGGAAACTGCTTGGTCATAGCATAAATGCGAACCGTTAGCTCATCAGCCAACATCCATGCTTTAATTTTCCTGAAGTCTCTCATCGTTCCACTGTAAGCTGCTAGCTGTCTGCTCAGCGCTTCAACCCTAAAATCCTGTTTCATAATTTGGATTATCGAGCAAGCGAAGATCGCCATCGGTCATGATCTGTACGAGCTCCTCAAACTTGACCTTTGGTTCCCATCCAAGCTGACGTTTGGCTTTCGCGGGATCACCAAGCAATTGTTCGACCTCGCAGGGACGGTAGTAGCGCTTATCCATCCGGACAACGATATCCCCCGTCGCCTTGTTCTTGCCAACCTCAGCCACGCCCTGGCCTTCCCATTCAATTTCAACCCCAACATGCCCGAATGATTTTTCAATGAACTCACGAACCGAGTGCATTTCATTGGTCGCAACCACATAATCGTCAGGCGTATCCTGCTGAAGCATCATCCACATCATTTCGACATAGTCGGGGGCATAGCCCCAATCGCGAAGCGCATCAATGTTGCCCATGTAGAGGCATTTCTGCAGTCCGCGCGAAATACGGGCGACCGCCATGGTAATTTTTCGGGTTACAAAAGTTTCGCCGCGTCGAGGCGATTCATGATTGAAAAGAATTCCATTGCTGGCATGCAGGTCGTAGGACTCACGATAGTTTTTAACGATCCAAAAGCCATATTGCTTGGCAACCGCATAAGGAGAACGCGGGTAGAACGGTGTGGTCTCCGTCTGCGGAACTTCCATTACCTTCCCGTACAGTTCGGATGTAGAAGCCTGATAAAAACGAGCATCAACGCCGGTTTCACGGATGGCATCCAAAAGACGAAGGACGCCGATGGCATCGGCATCCGCCGTATACTCCGGAACCTCAAAAGAAACCTGCACGTGCGACTGAGCCGCCAGGTTATAGATTTCAACCGGCTCGATTTTTTCAATCAAACGGTTCAGGTTGCTCGAATCCGTCAGATCACCATAATGAAGGATCATCTTGGGATCGCCTTCGAGCTGATCTTTATAAAGATGATCAATCCGATGTGTATTGAAGGTACTGGCCCGGCGAATAATGCCATG
>CAZWZW010000034.1:9479-15229 GCA_964639125.1 uncultured Verrucomicrobiota bacterium | reverse complement strand
AAACGACGTGGTTTAACTAATTTGACTCCGGGAATATCGAGTTCAATGACTTCCATTAGAACTCCCCCTTCGCCAATCTCAAAAGATACTGCCCGTAAGTATTTTTCGCCATAACCCGACCTAAAGCCTCGAGCTGGACCGCATCAATGTAGCCCAGCCGATAAGCAATTTCTTCTATGCAGGAGATTTTCAAACCCTGACGCTTTTCGATGGTTTCAACATAGTTTGCCGCTTCATGCATGGCATCATGCGTACCGGTATCCAGCCAGGCGAAACCACGGCCAAGGCACTGAACATGCAGCTCTCCCGACTCGAGATACCGCCGGTTCACATCCGTAATCTCCAATTCACCGCGGGCTGAAGGCTTTAGGTTTTCCGCTATATCAATGACGCGGTTGTCATAGAAATACAGACCCGGAATTGCAAAATTCGACTTTGGACTTTCGGGTTTTTCCTCCAGCGAAAGCGCCTTGTTATTTTCATCGAATTCGACAATGCCGTAACGCTCTGGATCCTTCACTGGATAGGCAAAAATTGTGGCCCCCTGGTCCCGGGAAACGGCATTGGCCAACATTTCGGGGAAGCCGTAGCCATAAAAAATATTATCGCCAAGCACCAGGGCCACCGAGTCGTCGCCAATGAATTCCTTGCCGATTATAAAAGCCTGCGCAAGACCATCCGGGCTGGGTTGCACTGCATAGGTAAACGTCATTCCAATCTTCGATCCATCTCCCAGCAATGTCTCAAACATGGGCAAATCATGCGGTGTGCTGATGATCAACACATCTCGAATCCCTGCCAACATCAGCGTTGAAAGCGGATAATAAATCATCGGCTTGTCATACACCGGCAACATCTGCTTGCTCACCACTTGCGTCAACGGGTAGAGCCGCGTTCCTGAACCCCCTGCCAGAATTATACCTTTCATTGCCATACTCCCTTTTTATGCCGTTCCCAAACGCTCGCCCGAATACCGGCCTTCGCGGATCGGTCGCCACCACCAGTCGTTATCGAGATACCACTGAATGGTCCTGCGGATCCCGGTGTCAAAATTTTCCTGTGCTTTCCAGCCCAACTCGGTTTCGAGCTTGGTCGCATCGATGGCGTATCGCATATCATGCCCCGGCCGGTCAGACACAAAGGCGATTAAATCGTTGTACGAACCTTCCCCCCGAGGGCGGAGCTCATCGAGAATCGTGCAGATGGTTTCCACCACTTCCAGATTCGTGCGTTCGTTGCGCCCGCCCACGTTATAGGTTTCGCCCAGCCGTCCGCTTTCCACCACGGTCACCAGCGCTTTTGCATGATCTTCAACATAGAGCCAATCGCGGATATTATCGCCCTTGCCATAGATGGGCAGCGTCTTTTCATCGAGTGCATTCAAAATTACCAAGGGAATCAGTTTTTCAGGAAAATGGTACGGCCCATAATTATTCGAACAATTGGTAATCACCACGGGCAGCCCATAGGTGTGATACCACGCCATCACCAAATGGTCACTCGAAGCCTTGCTCGCGGAATAAGGCGAGCGCGGGTCATACGGGGTAGTTTCCTCGAACAAGCCTTCATCGCCAAGCGATCCATAAACCTCGTCGGTGGAAATATGATGAAAACGAAATGCCGCTTTACGCTCTTCAGACAACTCGCTCCAATAGGCGCGCGCACAGTCCAGCATGTTATATGTGCCAACAATATTGGTCTCAATGAATGCAGATGGCCCATCAATCGAGCGATCCACGTGCGACTCCGCCGCAAGATGCATCACAGCATCCGGCCGAAAGTCCGCCAAGAGTGCGCTCACGCGTTCCTTGTCGCACACATCCCCCTTTTCAAAACGATACAGCGGGCTGTCCTCAATCTCCTTCAACGATTCCGGAACCCCGGCATAGGTCAGCTTATCGAGATTAAGCACTGCGTACTGCTTATCCTTTACCAGATAACGGCAGACTGCCGACCCGATAAAACCCGCGCCACCTGTGACAATAATTTTTTTCATTGCAGCCCTTCTTCCTTAAGCATTGCAGCCCCGTATTGTTCAACAAATGCCGCCAGTTCAACTCTCCAGTCGAGGAAAATATTGATTCCCAACTGTTTTAAACGAGTGTTTTCCAATATCGAATTTTCCGGTCGCTTCGCGGGAGTGGGATATTCATCCGAGGTGCATGGAACAAAGTTATGCTTAACATTCAGTTGATCCAAAAAAGCACAAGCCAAATCAAACCAGGAACAATGCCCTTCCGAGGTTGCGTGGAATACACCGGTTGCCCGTTGTTCAGCCACGGCCTTGATTTGCCGAGCCAGAGAATACGACCACGTTGGGGATCCAAATTGGTCGTTCACCACCTTGAATTCCTTTCCGGGATTCTGAAGCGTTAAACGAAGCATGGTCTTGAGGAAATTTTTTCCAAAAGCCCCGTATAGCCAAGCGGTGCGTAAAACAGCAAAGCGGTTCGTCTGCTCCGCAATCGTCCTTTCACCGGCTAGTTTGGATTTTCCGTATTCAGAAATCGGATTTGGCTCATCGGTTTCAAGCGCAGCCTCGAACAAGGGTTTGCCACCAGAAAAGACATAGTCGGTCGAAACGTGAACGAGAAATGCACTGTTTTGTTCCACCCATTCTGCCAAAAACCCCGGCACGTCAGCATTGGCCTTCCAGCAGGACTTATCCGTCTCGCAGGCATCCACTGCCGTGAATGCCGCGCAATTAACAATCACTTCCGGATGACTCCGATCCAACGCTTCGAAACATTGATTGCGGTCAGAAAGATCCACCTCCGGCAGATCCACTCCCGACACGCCGGGAACCGCCTTGAAAACGTCGAGACAATCCGTCCCGAGCTGCCCCTTCGCCCCTGTTATGAGTATATTCTGCATCTTTTTAACCGCCCCGTATAAAGGCTCCTATCCAATTATTCCCCGGTCCTTTAGATCCTCGACAAGTATGCTTGCCGCCATTTCCGGCGACATCTCCTCCGTAGGGAGCGTGATCTCGGCATCCTGCGGCGCTTCGTACGGATCGCTAATACCGGTAAACTGCTGAATCTCCCCGGAACGAGCTTTCTTATAAAGCCCCTTGGGGTCACGCTGCTCGCAGATTTCGATTGGCGTATCGATAAACACCTCAACAAACGCGTTGTCCCCGATCACCTCGCGAGCAGCCTGTCGGTCAGAAATATAGGGTGAGATAAACGAGGTGATCACAATCGCACCCGCGTCGTTCATTAGCGCAGCGACTTCAGCTATTCGACGAATGTTTTCCTTGCGGTCCTCCATCGAAAACCCGAGATCACGGTTTAAGCCATGGCGCACGTTATCACCATCGAGAATGTAGCAAAGGTATCCCTGCTCAATCAGATCTTTTTCAAGCTGTTTCGCAATGGTTGACTTTCCTGAACCGCTGAGCCCGGTAAGCCAAATTGTGGCCCCATTCTGACCAAGGATTTTTTGGCGATCCGCAGCACTCACGAGACTGTCGCTCTTGACAATGTTCTGGCTAACGGGAGCCTTTTTATGGCCCGGTTTGGATACGATACGGTCAACAATCATACCTGCAGCAACAGTTACATTGGTCAATCGATCTATGATAATAAACGCACCGGTTGATCGGTTGCGATCATAGGGATCGAAAGGAATCGGGCGATGCAATGTGATGTGGCACCGACCAATCTCATTGAGTTCGAGCGCGCCGGCCGATCCCTGCTCTTCACCCATATTTCTGTCGCGTTTCATGGTGTTGACATCCACCTTATAGCGGACGTCAGACAGCACGCCGGGGACTATATTGGAGGTGTGCTTAATCAGGTAGCTCTTGCCTGACTTAGCCGCGCTCTCATGCATCCAAACCACCATGGCCTCGAACTCATTGCCAATGTGTGGAATGTTTTTTACCGGAACCAGCATGTTGCCGCGTGAAACATCGATCTCATCTTCGAGTGTCACCGTAATGGCCTCTGGCGAAAAGGCTTCGTCGATTTCACCATCCGGGCCATAAATCGCCTTGATCTTCGATTCCTGTCGGGAAGGCAGACTGGCCACCTCGTCGCCCACACGCAACACGCCGGATGCCAGTGTTCCGCTGAATCCACGAAAATCTAGATTTGGACGTAAGACATACTGCACCGGGAAACGCATATCGATAAGGTTTCGGTCGGTGGAAATGTTCACGCCTTCGAGATGGTGCAGGAAGGTGGGGCCGTCGTACCACAAAAGATTTTCGCTCCGCTCCACCACATTGTCACCCTTGAGCGCGGACAGCGGGATAAAGTGAATGTCGGAAAAATTCAAACGGGACACAAACGCATTGTAGTCGTTCTTGATTTGGTCGTATTTTTCTTCCGACCAATCCACCAGGTCCATTTTATTAACCGCTACGATGACATGCTTGATTCCGAGCAGCGAACAAATAAAGCTGTGCCTTTTCGTCTGGGAAATAACACCGTAGCGGGCATCGATCAGAATCACCGCAAGATCGCATGTGGAGGCTCCGGTCGCCATATTGCGCGTGTATTGTTCATGGCCGGGGCAGTCAGCGATGATAAACTTGCGCTTGTCGGTCGAAAAATAACGATAGGCCACATCAATCGTGATGCCCTGTTCACGTTCGGCCTTTAATCCATCGGTCAAAAGAGCCGGATCAAAATCATCATCGGTGGTGCCGTAGACCTTCGAATCCTTGGCCACCTTTTCCAACTGGTCTTCGTAGATCATGTGACTGTCATACAGCAACCGCCCAATCAGAGTCGACTTGCCATCATCCACCGATCCACACGTAAGAAACCGCAGCAGATCCTTCGTTTCATGGCGATGGAGATAGCCTGAGATATCCTCGCGAATTAAATCTTCTTCCTGAATTTTGTAGGTAGGATCACTCATTAGAAATACCCGTCTTTTTTCTTATCTTCCATCGATGAATTATCGCCATCGATAACCCGGCCCTGACGTTCGGAGGTCGTCGTGAGCAACATTTCCTGTACGATCTCCTCAACCGATTCGGCATTGGACTCAACCGCGCCCGTCAGCGGGTAACAACCCAGTGTGCGAAAACGCACTTTCTTCATCATTGGCATTTCGCCCTCTTTAAGCGGCATGCGCTCGTCATCGACCATGATCAGCACCCCATCGCGCTCAACCACGGGCCGTTCGGCCGCATAGTAGAGCGGAACAATCGGAATATCTTCGCGAAGCAGATAGAGCCAAATATCGAGCTCGGTCCAGTTCGAGAGCGGGAACACGCGAATAGACTCACCCTTGTTTATCTTGGCGTTGTAAAGATTCCATAGTTCGGGCCGTTGGTTTTTGGGATCCCACTGGTGATACGCATTACGGAAGCTGTATACGCGCTCCTTGGCGCGGCTCTTTTCCTCGTCGCGACGAGCCCCACCAAAGGCCGCATCGAAGCCATAATGATCCAGTGCCTGCTTGAGAGCATCGGTCTTCATGATCTGTGTATGCTTTTCAGATCCATGAGAAAAAGGGCTTACCTCATCCTTACCTTCCGGATTGACCCAGACCTTTATATCTACATCATATCTTTCCGACATCAGCGTACGGAACTTGTACATTTCTTGAAATTTCCACTGCGTATCGACATGCATCAGCGGGAAAGGAATCTTCCCCGGTGCGAAGGCCTTGTGCGCCAGATGCAGCATCACCGATGAATCCTTACCAATCGAATAAAGCATCACCGGATTGTCGAACTCTGCCGCGACCTCCCGGATAATGTGGATGCTTTCCGCCTCCAACTGTTTTAA
>CAZWZW010000034.1:0-9379 GCA_964639125.1 uncultured Verrucomicrobiota bacterium | reverse complement strand
AGGTTTTCTTTGTTATAATTCACCGAATCAAGTTTAGAGGAACCAACTCTATAGTCGCTCGGAGCTACCGAGGAATCATATACAAAAACCGCTCCCCCTGCGGCTTTCACAACCGCATGCGCGGCAGCGGTATCCCACTCCATGGTCGGCGCGATACGCGGATAAATATCGGCGGCTCCCTCGGCAACCATGCAAAGCTTTAGCGAACTTCCTCGCGAAACCAACTCGGACGATCCGTGCATCTGCTCAAGCTCAGCAACAAAATCGCGTGTCTCGTCATTACAATGCGATTTAGAGGCAACCACCCGTAACGGATCGTTCGGTCTTCCGGAAACCTTCACCTGCTGCAGCGCCTCAATGCCTGTTAGTTTCCCCAACAGCTCGCTCAAGGTTTGGTAATGCTCACCCTGCACAGCCTTGAAGGCACCACGGTCGTCACCAAAGTAAAGTGTGTGTTCAACCGGAACATAGACGATTCCAAGAACTGGAACCCCGTCCTTAATCAGCGCAATGTTGACCGTAAACTCGCCATTCTTTTTGATGAATTCTTTTGTTCCATCCAGTGGATCAACCAACCAATAGGTTTTCCATCCCTTGCGCTCTTCGTAGGTGATTGCATCGCTCTCTTCGGAGAGCACAGGATATGGAGTGGCTTCCAATGCCTGAACAATAATATGATGAGAAGCCTTGTCGGCAGCCGTCAGTGGCGACTTGTCCGCTTTGATCTCGATTTCAAAATCCTGCTCATAAATCTGCAGGATGGCTTCGCCCGCCTCGATGGCGGCTGTTACAGCAACGTTCAGCATTTCTGCTCCTTATTCCACGGTAACGGATTTGGCGAGGTTGCGCGGCTGGTCGATTTCGCAGCCGCGGGCGGCGGCGATATGATAAGACAACAACTGCAGCGCAACGGCCGTCGGAATCGGAGCAATGCATGGCGGGCAGTCGGGAACCACGATCATGTCATCGAACCCTTCGGCGGTCTTTTCGTCGCCCTCGCTGACCACCGCGATCACCGGCGCCTTGCGCGCCTTGCACTCCTCGGCGTTGCCGATGGTTTTTTCCTTCCCCGGAATGTTGTTCAGCAACGCCACGATTGGCGTCGCCTCTTCGAGCAATGCGATCGGGCCGTGTTTAAGTTCAGCGGCATGGTAGCCTTCCGCGTGAATATAGCTGATTTCCTTTAGCTTGAGCGCCCCTTCCAAAGCGACCGGATAGAGGTAGCCGCGCCCGATAAAGAATGCGTTTTCCTTATCGGCATACTTTTGCGCAACCGCCTGGATGGCCTCATTCTGCTCCAGCACTTTTTCAACCAGCTCCGGCAGATGCTCGATCCAGCGGCAGAGTTCTTCGCCTTGATGGCGCGTCATACGGCGACCGCGCCCCAGCTTCAGCGCCATCATCAACATTACCGCCACCTGACAGGTGAAGGCCTTGGTTGAAGCCACCCCGATCTCCGGGCCGGCGTGTAGATAGACCCCGCGTCCGGTTTCGCGCGCAATAGTGGAACCCACCACATTACAGAGCCCGGCCACCACAGCCCCCTTATGCTTGGCTTCGCGCACGGCGGCCAGCGTATCGGCGGTTTCGCCCGACTGACTAATGGCCACCACCAAATCCTGCGGGTTCACGATCGGGTTGCGATAGCGGAACTCCGCCGCCTGCTCTACCTCGGCCGGAATACCGGCCATTTCCTCAATAGCGTATTCACCGACCATGCCGGCATTCATCGACGTCCCGCACCCCACCACCAGCACCCGGCGAATCTGCGCGGCATCGCGCGGCGAAAAGTCGAGCCCCGAAAGAATCGCGGTACCCATATCAAAGTCAAGACGCCCGCGAACGGCGTTGCGGATTGCGCCGGGCTGCTCAAACATTTCCTTGAGCATGAAATGGGCATATTCCCCCTTCTCGGCAGAGCCGGCATCCCAGTCCATTTCGGTAATCTCGCGATTGACCGGCGCATGCTGCAAGTCGAACATATGTACACCGTCGGCGGTAATGACCGCCATGTCATAGTCTTCAAGATACATCGCGTCGCGGGTATGCGGAATAATCGCCGAGGCATCGCTGGCAATCAGCGTCTCATCCTTGTTCAAACCAATCACGATCGGGCTGCCGCAACGCGCCGTCACCAGCTTGCCCGGCTCCTTGTCGGTCATCACCACGATTCCGTAGGTGCCCTTGACCTTCTTCAGCGCCTCGCTTACCGCCGTCTCCAGATTACCGTCATAGCAGTAGGCAATCAGTTGAACGAGGACTTCGGAATCGGTCTCCGAAACACACTCGATTCCTTGCCTGGCAAGACCCGCCTTGATTTCCTTATAGTTTTCAATAATGCCGTTATGCACCATCACAAAATGTCCCGAGGCATCAAGGTGCGGATGGGCGTTCACCTCGTTCGGCGCACCGTGCGTCGCCCAGCGGGTATGGCCAATACCCAGTGTGGCGTGGTGCAGGGCATCCAAATCGGAGGCATCCACCCGTTCGCGCAAGTCCTTGATCTTGCCGGTCTTCTTCACGACCTCAATCACACCATCGTGCAGGCAGGCCACTCCAGCCGAGTCATAGCCTCGATATTCCAGCCGACGCAGTCCGTCTACCAATATTTCCGAAGCGTTTCTCTTTCCAAAATATCCAACAATTCCGCACATAACATGCTCCTCAATCTAAACAGGCTGCCGCCCTCGGTCGCTCAGTCCTTTTCGACCGAAACCTTCCATACTTCTCTAAAATGTAGTGAATACCCATTCATGGGATATTCAGCCGCGCGAAACTATCCGTCCGCAGCCAATATATGCCGTTGGCGATGCTCCAACGCCTCGGTCGACAACTCTGTCTCAACCAGCGTACCGAGCATCTCCATCAAAACACCAACGCGATCCTGCGCCGGCATCAACTTAATCACTTTCACCTTAAGGCCACGCATCGGCCCATCCAAAACCGTGGTCTCATCGCCAACCTCCAACGGAAGTCCGGCATCGGCCACGTCGTTATCACTTAAATCATTTTTCAGTGCATCAATCACCGAATCCGGAATCGGCAAATGGCGATCGTTGAAAACCGGAATCGTAAGTACATCCGGAGAATAGGAAACCGCGCGCTTCATCTCGAACATGTCAAACCGCGCAAAGATATACCCCGGAAACATGGCTTCCTGGAACCAGACCGCCCCGCGGACGGTTTTTCGGCGAAACCGGATCTGAGGGCAAAAAACATCCAACCCATGGAGCGTCGCAAGGCCGGCGGCCGCCATGCGCTCCTTCTTGGGCTTGGTACGTACGCAGTACCAAAACTCACCCGATTTAAATGGGAATTGTTCGCTCATGCTTTAACTGCCAATCAACCTTAGGAGTAAAGGAAGCGCCTTGCTTGCGCGCGACTGCCAGCGCTCCAGAAGATCAATTTTTTCATGCAACGCTTCCTTGTTATCCCCCGGATGTGCATCCAATAGTTCGTAGATACGTTCGATACGTTCTTTACCGCTATGCACGTGGGGTTGAATTTCTTCCGCCGCGAAACCGGAAGTAATCTTTCGCAGGGAGGTTTCCGCCACATAATAGTCTTTGCGGTCGCCGGGAATATACACGGTCCGGATGGCCCCGAAGGAGCGAAGAATCTTCAATCCCTGACTCGTCGAGCCCTTGCTGATGTTCAGCCGAATACGGCAATCATCCAGACAGAGCGGATGAGTGGAAATAAAGAGGAGCCCATAGATCTCGCCCACCGAACGCGGAAGGCTCAAAACATCGGCCATGCGAACAAATAATTCGATCACCTCGCGCTCCACTTCATCAAGCGCGGTTATGTTACTCACCGAATGATTCATGATGTTCAATCTATACTGAACATTCTAATCAAGCACAATGTTTAAATGAGTTAAAATCATACGATTACAATCCCTGAAAAGACGCCCCCAATAATATACCCATAATAGGGTATTATATTTTTCATGTTTTATACTTTACTATTCCGATCATGTTTATACTGTATAGCGATCTCGGAACAAACCTGAAGACCTATGGAGCAAATTGTGAGCCAACTTAACAAAGACACCATTTCAGACATTCAAACGGAGCTAAAGGATGCGACCGCCAAAGAAATCATCGCATTTGCGGCCAAGCATTTACAGTCGCCAGTATTCGCCAGTTCACTCGGGCAGGAAGATCAGGTCATTACCGATCTGATCGCAAAAGGCGATTATAATATCCCCATCTTCACGCTCGATACCGGTCGCCTCTTCCCCGAAACCTACGACCTGATTGAATCCACGGAGGAAAAATACGGATTAAAGATCCGTATTACCTTTCCCGATGCCGACAAAGTGGAAAACATGGTCGCGGAAGAGGGCATCAACCTCTTTCACAAAAGCATCGAACTGAGAAAGCGCTGCTGCGGGATTCGCAAGATTGAACCACTCAAGCGCATGCTGGCCACTTCGGATGGATGGATCTGCGGACTTCGCCGCGAGCAGTCCACAACCCGCACCGAGATGCATGCCATTGAATGGGATACTGGAAACAATATCCCTAAGTTCAACCCGCTCATCAACTGGTCGCTGGAAGAGGTTCAGACCTACCTCAAGGACCATGACGTTCCCTACAACCCGCTGCATGACCAGGGCTTTATCAGCATTGGCTGCGCCTGCTGCACGCGCGCCGTTCAGCCCGGCGAAGATATCCGCGCGGGCCGATGGTGGTGGGAAGCCCCCGAACAGAAAGAATGCGGACTGCACTTTAACCCGGACGGAACGATCTCCAAGAACCCGAATTTATAAGCAAACAGGAAATATGGAAATGAAATATCAATTAAGCCAATTAAAGCAGTTGGAAGCGGAAAGTATCCGTATCATTCGCGATGCCTACAGCCAATTCGAGAAGCCGGTCATGCTTTATTCGATCGGAAAAGACTCAGGCGTCATGGTTCGTCTCGCGCAAAAAGCCTTCTTCCCCGGCAAGGTGCCCTTTCCCCTGCTCCACGTCGACTCCACCTTTAAGTTCAAGGAAATGATCCAGTTCCGTGACCAATTCTGCGAAGAAGAAGGTCTCGACCTGCTGGTGCATTCCAACGAAGAAGGCCGCGAGGCCGGTGCAAATCCATTTGATCTCGGAAGCCGCAAATATACCGATCTCATGAAAACGCAGGCCCTGCTGCAAGCACTCGACCACTACAAATTTGACTGCGCCTTCGGCGGCGCCCGCCGCGACGAGGAAAAATCACGCGCCAAAGAGCGTATCTTTTCCTTCCGCGATCAGCACCACCAGTGGGACCCAAAAAATCAACGTCCGGAGCTATGGGCCAACTACAACGCCCGCGTCAATCCCGGCGAAAGCGTCCGCGTCTTCCCGCTCTCCAACTGGACCGAGCTCGACGTTTGGCAATATATCCGTTTGGAAAAAATTCCGATCGTCCCGCTCTACTTTGCAAAGAAACGTCCCGTTGTCGACCGCGACGGAATGTGGGTGATGGTCGATGACGACCGCCTGCCCCTGGAAGGCGAAACGCCGGAAGAACGGATGGTTCGGTTCCGTACGCTGGGTTGCTACCCGCTCACCGGTGCCGTCGAATCCGAAGCCGATACCGTTGAAAAAATTGTGGAGGAGATGATGACCACCCGCTTGAGCGAACGCTCCACCCGCGCCATCGACAAAGACAGCGATGCCTCAATGGAACAAAAAAAACGCGAGGGATATTTTTAATCCAAACCACTGGAAAATTTTAAAAGGATAAGAATCATGGATATCGACCAATTTTTAAATCAGCACGAAAACAAAAGTCTGCTCCGCCTGCTTACCTGCGGTTCCGTCGACGACGGGAAATCGACCTTGATCGGACGCCTGCTGTATGACAGCAAGCTTATCTTCGACGATCAGCTCAGCGCCCTGCATGCCGACAGCGAAAAAGTCGGCAACGCCGGCGACGGCGAAATCGACTATGCCCTGCTACTCGACGGCCTTAAAGCCGAACGGGAACAAGGTATTACCATCGACGTGGCCTACCGCTACTTTGCCACGCCAAAGCGCAAGTTCATCATTGCCGACACCCCCGGCCACGAGCAATACACCCGCAACATGGCCACCGGTGCGTCTACTGCGGACCTCGCGCTCATCCTCATTGATGCGCGCTACGGCGTCATTACCCAAACCAAACGGCATACATTCCTCGTATCACTGCTGGGGCTCAAGCACATCGTGGTAGTCATCAACAAAATGGACCTGAAAGACTATGATCAGGAGGTCTTCAACTCCATCCGCGCCGACTTCGAGGAATTCAGCGCCGAACTCAACCTGCCGGAAGTCACCTTCATTCCAATCTCCGCTCTCAAGGGCGACAACGTGGTGGATAAAGGCGAAAACATGAACTGGTACAACGGACAGCCGCTGCTTCCGATTCTGGAAGATGTGGACGTCGCGGTCGGCACCAACCTTGACGACTTCCGCTATCCGGTTCAACTGGTCATCCGCCCGGATCTCGACTTCCGCGGATTCGCCGGCACAGTGGTCTCCGGCACAGTTCGCCCCGGCGACCGAATCAAGGCTTTGCCCTCCCTGAAAGAATCGACCATCAAGCGCATCGTCACCCCCGACGGGGATCTTGATGAAGCTTTTGCCCCGCAGTCGACCGTGCTGGAACTGAATGATGAAATCGACATCTCCGCCGGAGAAATGATTGTACACGCGGAAAACCTTCCGCACATTTCCACCCACCTGGAAGCGTCGATTGTCTGGATGACGGAAAAACCACTCAAGGAGGGGCAAACCTATACCATCCGCCATACCAGTCGGACAACGAAAGCCCGGATTTCAGAGCTCAAATTCAACGTTGATATTAACACATTGAAAAAATATCCCGTTGAAGAACTGCAACTCAACGAAATCGGCCGCATCACACTAACCACGCATCTTCCGCTTTTCTTCGACGCCTATGTGAAGAATCGCGAAACCGGCAGCTTTATCCTTATCGACCCGATCACCAATACAACGGCGGGTGCCGGGATGATCGAAAAAACGCTGTCCGTGGAAAAAAGCGGAGCTGAAAGCGGCAGCGAGTCAAATATTCTGAGCAGCGTGGACCGGCGGGAATTCCTCTGGGAACAAGGCCGCGTAACGGCGGGTAACCGCGCTCAGCGGAACCACCACAAAGGCAAATGGGTTCTTTTCATCGGCGATGATTCCCGCACCCAAAAACTGGCAAAAGATTTGGAATACAAGCTCTTCAGCAAACACCTGCAGTCCTACTATCTCGGTCTCTCCAGTCTGTCCGAAGGTCTAGATGCCGACATTGGAAACAACTTCTGGGATCGCGACGAACACATTCGCCGCATTGGCGAACTCGGACGCATCATGACCGATGCCGGATTGATATTCATCAGCTCGCTCGATCGCGTGGACGACTATGACCTGACCCGCCTAAAAGCCCTCAATTCGCCCAACGAAGTCCTGATCTTCTCCATCGGGGAGAGTGCTGTTGACGCACGGCACATTACCGTGCAGCTCGACTCCAACCAAACCACAGAGGAGCTGGTGAGTACCATCGAAACCGAACTCGACAAACACACCGGCCTTCCCGAATACAGCATTTAGGAGCCTCGGTGAAACTGTCGACCAAGCCACGATATGGCCTGCGCATCCTTGCGCAGATTGCCGCCGACGAGGGAGACCAAACCCCCGTTAGCGGCAAAGAGGTTGCCCGTAAGCAGGGCATCTCGATCGCCTATATCGAGCAAATCCTGATACCGATGCGTAATGCGGGTTTCGTTCGCACGGTTCGCGGGCGCAACGGCGGCTACATGCTGGACCGCGCCGCTGGCAAAATATCTCTACTGGAAATCATCGAACTCTTCGAAGGTCGCCTTGAACTGGTGGAAAACCATGAAGAAAACCCGGCATCCGAAATCTGGCAACGTCTTTCGCAGGTACTGCGCACCGAAGCCGAATCCATCACCGTCGCCGACCTCGCCGAGTTGCTCATCCGCGAAAATCCGCCCGCCATCGACTTTATGATCTAGTGCCCTGCCCCCGTCTCCGGGAGAGCCCCAAAGCGAAGCGAGGCCATCCATGCGTTGCTTACATGCCGAACAATAGAGGAGGCCGCCAAAGCGGTAGGAATTGGCCGCAGGACACTTTACCGCTTCCTTGATGACCCTGATTTTCAAATTTCCTGAAAAACACAGTTGCTCTAATGGATTCTGCTTTGGATTCAATCAAGGGCAAGGTGCAAAAGTCCGTTGATCAGCTCGACATGCTTATGGATTGCGAGGATGACCGCACCCGCCGTTTAGCCTGCAAAGATATGATAGACTACAGCCTCAAGATCAAAGAGACGCAGGACGTCGAAGAACGGCTTGCGGCCATTGAGGAGCGGTTGGGCTGAAGTCAGAAACTTATTTGAGGTTGAGAGTGATGGCAGGTTTTTGAGGAAGACGAATTGTATATTTCCGCTGCATACCCTCTGGATGATCTATCCCCCATGTAACCTCAAACTCGTTTACAGAACGTTTGTTCAAGACGGATTCAGCTATTGCTGATAAGTCCCTGCATTTACGCTTTGAGTAAAACACCAAACACAAAGCAAAGACCCTGTTACAATTGCGACAATTGTTCTCATCATTTCCCCTTTTGATTATTCCATTTTCCTTTCTAAAAAAACGTCTTTATTTATAGCGACAGGAGGAGTTTCTGCCATCTCGCGCGCGAGGCTCAATTCCGCGATTTTCTTTTTTGCCGTCAGGAAATCCCCCGGCCCTCACCTTTTATGGCCTCAAAAATCTCAGGCCATCGAAGAGCAAGTGCTACATCCTCTTGTGGCTAGTTCCCGCCAGAAAAACCAAGCCCATACATAATCCGAATTTGCCTCGCATCTGCTTCTCCCGTTTATGCCCTAGCAATTCCCCCCTTCCAACAAAAAGAGGCGTGACCTGCAATGCCCCCGCTCAAGGTACCGCCAAGCACCCGCACAGAGAACATACACAAGCCACGCCCGAGCGGGCGCGTTCCTGTGCAATTTGTCTCTGTGCTAAAAATTGGCGGTTTCTGAGCAGAGCAACTTACATCAACGCAAAATCTAAAATGTCTTTAAACAAAGTACTCTTTTCCCGATTCCGTGCAAGGCGAGAAATGCAGCCTAGATGCAACGTCCTGCCTGCATCGCGCGCACGAAAAGCCAGCAAAGGCAGAAAAAGAAACGATGGGACTCCGATGCAACCGATTTGCAACGCGGAAGAGGCTATTGACGGGGATTCTCGCCTAAAATGCAACCAAGGCTATTTTTACATGCAGGCAATAAAAAACCCCTAACTCGTTAAGAGAAAGGGGTTAAGGTGGTGGCGAGACCCAGAATCGAACTGGGGACACGCGGATTTTCAATCCGCTGCTCTACC
>CAZWZW010000033.1:0-22498 GCA_964639125.1 uncultured Verrucomicrobiota bacterium | reverse complement strand
GATGGTGTTGCCTACGATTCACGGCAGGTTAAGCCGGGTTGGATTTTTGTGGCGGTTTCAGGGCACAAAGTGGATGGTGCCAGCTATATTACCGAGGCCGTTTCCAATGGTGCCGTGGCCGTGGTTTCCGAAAACGATCTCGAGTTGGGTGCGGGGGTCACGCACATTCAGGTTCCGCGCGCAAGGCGGGCATTGGCCGAAATTGCCCGAACCTACTATGGCGACCTTTCGCGTGGAATGAAAGTGGTGGGTATCACCGGTACAAACGGAAAAACTACTACAGCCTATCTGGTTCGGGCTGTGTTGCGCGACGGAGGTTTTCTGCCGGGACTGCTCGGCACGGTGGCCTATGAACTAGGTGACCGCTCCATCCCGTCCGCGCGTACCACGCCGGAAGCGCCGGATATTCATGCCATGTTGCAGCAGATGAAAGAAGTGGGTTGCGATTCGGCTGTACTGGAGGTGTCATCGCATGCCATCGCCTTGCGCCGTGTGCATGGCATTGATTTTAATATTTGTGTTTTCACCAACCTTACGCAGGATCATCTCGATTATCACCGGGACATGGATACCTATTTCAACGTCAAGGCAGAGCTGTTTCAACAGCTGATACGGCATCATGATCGGTCTGCCGTGATCAATATCGACGATCCCTGGGGGCGCAAGCTCGTGGATGAGCGCAAGTTGGATGCCGATGTGGTGACCTATGGCTTTAGCGACCGGGCCATGGTGCAGGTGTCGGAGGCCAAGGTGGATGCCGGTGGAACCCGGTTCAATGTTTGTTCACCGTGGGGAGAAGTTGAGATCCGGTTGCATTTGCTGGGGCGTTTCAATATTCATAATGCGCTGGCGGCAATCGCCGTTGGTGGGCTGTGCGGAATCAGCCTTGATTTGATGGCGCAGGCTCTTTCGAACATCGAGTCGATTCCTGGGCGGTTGGAGCTGGTGCAAAACCGCCGGAACCGGAAAGTATTCGTTGATTATGCGCATACCGATGACGCGCTGAAAAATGTACTGACCACGCTTCGGGAAATCTGCAAAGGAAAATTGCTGGTCGTGTTTGGTTGCGGTGGCAACCGGGATCGTGGAAAACGCAAGTTGATGGGACGGGTGGCCTCCGAGCTGGCGGACTACAGCATCATTACATCCGATAATCCGCGCAATGAAGAACCCGGAGTAATTGCCGCCGACATTATGGAAGGATTTTCCGGGCAGGAGCAGTATGAGATTGTTTTGGAACGGCGATCGGCGATTGAGCAGGGACTTCGCATGACCACGCGAAAAGATATTTTGTTGATTGCGGGGAAAGGCCATGAAACCTATCAGGAATTTCAGGGAACAATTGTTCCCTTCGATGATCGGGAAACGGTGAGGGAGATTTTGGGGTAATGGTTGAGTTTCGTGCAGGCGAACTTTCGCAATGGATTTCCCGGTTCTGGAGAAATGGAATCCCCGAGGGGCCGATTACCGGTATTTCGCAGGACACCCGAACCTTGAAGCCCGGCAACCTTTATGTCGCCATTCATGGCGATCACTTTGACGGGCATGATTTCATCCCGCAGGCCTTTGAGCAGGGCGCAGTCGGGGCGTTGATCTCTGAGCAGTATCAATGGAGTCAGAACCCAGTACTTTGTGTTCCGGATCCGCTCAAGGGCTTGCAGGCCATGGCGGGTGGATATCGCAAAAAATGGGTCGGAACCGTGGTGGGAATCACCGGCAGTGTCGGCAAGACTACCGTAAAGGAAATGTGTGCCTCCGTCCTTGAAATGCTGGGAAAAACGCACCGGACGGCGGGGAACTATAACAACCATATCGGCCTGCCCCTTACCATGCTTCGCATGCCACAGGATGCGCGCTACGGCGTGTTTGAAATCGGGATGAATCAGGTGGGTGAAATCGGGCCGCTCTCCGACCTGCTGCAACCCAAGATAGGCATCATCACGGATGTAGGGGGCGTGCATCTTGAAAACTTTAAATCGATAGAGGAAATTGCGCGCGAAAAAGCACGGTTGGCCGAGCAGGTGGATTGTTCGGGTATGGTGATTCTTGATCGCGATAGCCCGTGGTATACGCTGCTGCGCCGTCGGGTTCTTGCTCATGTTGTGACGATTTCCCTCGAAGGGATCGCCGACTATGTGGGTCGGAAGGTCGGTGACGGTGTACTTGAAGTGAACGGGTACAAATTCCGGATGCCGCTCCCCGGTGAACACGTCATGCGCAACGCTCTGCGGGCCATCGCTCTGGGGCTGGAGCTGGGGTTGAAGCCGGAGGAAGTCGCCACGGGACTCGGCCGGTTTAAACTGCCGCCGATGCGGTGGGAAAAATCTACGGTACGTGATATTAAGATCATTAACGATGCGTATAATGCCAACCCGATTTCAATGCGCGCACTCGTTCAAACCTTTTCCAACCTTTCGGGATACGGGAAAAAATGGGTAGTGCTCGGGGGGATGAGCGAACTCGGTCCGTCCTCGGATGAAGAACATGCCCTGCTCGGGCAATACATCGATGGATTGAATCTTGACGGCGTCATTACGGTGGGCGCATTGGGAAAGGGGATCGTGTGTCACTCCGGCCGACCCTTTTTCCAGTGCAACGATGCCGAAGAAGCCGCAGTTGTTTTAAAGGAAAACCTGGTTGCCGGCGACTGTATGCTGCTCAAAGCTTCGCGCAGTGAACGTTTGGAACAGGTGCTGGAACGTTTCAAGGAGATTTAAGGAATGCTTTACTATTTGACCCTTCTGGAAGGGCTTTTTTCGCCGTTGCGCCTTTTTCAATACATCACCGTGCGTACGCTGGGCGCGGCGGCCACCGCGTTTGTTCTCTCGCTGCTGGTTGCCCCGGGATTGATTCGGCGTTTGCGGATTATTAACTTCGGTGAGCAGGAAGAGGATGAGCGGGTAGCCGGACTGGACCGAAGCAAAAAAGTAGGAACACCCACGATGGGTGGGTTGCTGATTATACTAGCCGCTTCGATCTCTACCTTGTTTTGGGCCATTCCAACGAATATGTATATCGTCCTGACCCTCGGTACATTCTGCGTGATGGGCGTTTTGGGTTTCGTGGATGACTACCGGAAGATCAAGTATCGCAACGGGCTTGGAGTCAAGACCAAGTTCGCCATTCAGCTGGCTTGGGCGTTGATTATATTTTCCGTCCTTTGGGCGATTCCGGAAATGCAGGGGCGCTTGCGGGATTTAATGGTTCCGTTCGTGAAGCATCCGCTGGTCGATCTTGGACTGGTTGGTAGTTTTATATTTCTTTTTGTCGTGTTGGTTGGAGCTTCCAACGCCGTGAACCTAACCGATGGGCTCGACGGGTTGGCCATCGGGTGCTCGAACTCGGTCGTGGCCGCCTATCTCTTGCTGACCTATGTGGCGGGGCACTATAATTTTGCTGAATATCTGCAGGTGCCGTTTGTGCGGGGAAGCGGGGAGCTGACGGTTTTTTGCGGGGCGTTGCTGGGGGCGGGCCTCGGCTTCCTTTGGTACAATTGCCACCCGGCAAAAATTTTCATGGGCGACACCGGAAGTCTGGCGCTTGGAGGGGCCATCGCCATGCTGGCTATTCTCATCAAGCAGGAACTATTGCTCATCATTGTCGGCGGCGTTTTCGTGATGGAAGCGGGCAGTGTCATGATGCAGAGCACCTATTTCAAATATACACGTAAGCGCTACGGCGAGGGGCGAAGAATCTTTAAATGCGCGCCGTTGCACCACCATTTCGAGTTCCTCGAAAAGGAACGTGCCATGGAGCAAAACCGTCCGCCGGAACTGGTGGAGACGGTCATCGTGACCCGCTTCTGGATTCTATCGATCATCTTTGCGCTTATCGGGGTCGCAACCCTAAAGATTCGCTAGTGTCCCGAGTCGGAAATGTCCGGTTGAATCCTCTTTATGGAGAATCATTCTTGGCTACGTAAACCGCTCCGATCGACGAGCCCCCGGTTATGGCGTTTGCAAATTCGATGGTATGCGCTTCGGCGCTGGAAAACACCTTGGCCAGCTGATCGGTAAAAGCCGCGTCCGGGGCTCCATCCGCCCACATTGCAAATAGGCCGCCCGGTTTCAGATGATGCGACAGCTCCCTCAGCCCTTCTTCCGTATAGAAGTGCGTGTTGGTCTGATGCAATACGTCCGTCGGAGTATGATCAATATCCAGCAAAATGGCGTCGTATCGCTTTTCCGGCTGTTCCGGATCAAAACTTTTTGACACATCGCGCGACAGGGCAAAGAAGTCGGCATGCAGGAGGCGGCACCGGGGATCGTCTGTTAATCTTTTCCCCAGCGGAACCAACCCCGTTTGGTGCCACTCGATTACACCCTCCAGATAATCCACAACGACGAGCGATTTGACCCGCGGATCCTCCAGCGCCGAAACCGCCGTGTATCCAAGGCCGAGTCCTCCAACGACAACGTCCAGCTCGCCTGTTTCCAACGCGCCAAGGCCAAGTTTCGCCAGCTGGGTTTCCGCTTCGTGAAACAGGCTCGTCATCAGGAAATTCTCGCCCAGTTTTACCTCATAGATATCGCGGTCTCCAAATTGCGGCATACGCCGCCGGCGCAACATTAGATCCCCGATAGAGGTCGGGCGAAAATCCAGTTCTTCATAGAAAAAACTCATGCCGCACCTTGCTTGCCTTTTCCTTCCTTTGGAAGCACTATTCCGCGCTTGTTTTCAAACCAACAATCCAATCAAAGGCGACAGGTATGAATCCGTGGGTATTGCTCGATAAGGTGGAAGTGCCCGGTGATGGCGGCGAAATGAAGCTCTATCAGCGCGCACACGAATTTTCCATCTCTGTAAAGAATGAGGAGCTGATGAACAGCCGTATGCACGGGTCCGAAGATGCGCTCGCGGAACTGGCCTGCAAACGAGTGGCAGATCGGAAAAAACCACGCGTACTGATTGGGGGACTGGGAATGGGATTTACGCTGGGTGCTGCGTTGGAACATCTCGGAGAGAATGCCGAGATCGTGGTAGCCGAACTGGTGCCCGCCGTCGTGAAATGGAATCGCACCCATCTGGCCGAACTGGCGGGACGACCTCTGGACGACCCTCGCGTCACCGTGCGGGAATCGGATGTGGGGTTCGTGATCAAGGAAGCCACGGAAGCCTTTGATGCCATCATGCTTGATGTCGATAATGGCCCCGATGGTCTAACGCATGCGGGCAATGACCGCCTCTACACCCACGGCGGCCTTGCTGCCGCCAAGGCCGCGCTGAAACCGGGGGGCATACTCGCTGTGTGGTCGGCCGAACCGGATAAATCGTTTTCCAAGCGCGTGCGCGGTTCCGGCTTTAAAATGAAAGAGGTCTCCGTCCGTGCCCGCAGAACCAAAGGCCGCCGCCACACCATCTGGCTCGCCGAGAAAAAATAAGCTCCCCGATTAGATCGACAGTAGTTCTTGTACGTCGTTCCAGTTGAGCCCTTGCTCGAACGCGCCGTCTTTTTCGAGGGTGGCGTCGATGACGCTCTTCTTTTTCTGCTGCATCTGCAGGACTTTTTCTTCAACCGTGTTTTTGGTGATGAGTTTGACGCTGTAGACGGTATTTTTCTGGCCGATGCGGTGGGCGCGGTCGGTCGCCTGATCTTCGACGGCGGGGTTCCACCATGGATCGAAATGGATAACCATGTCGGCTCCTGTCAGATTGAGCCCGCTTCCACCCGCCTTGAGGCTGATCAAAAAGAGCGGGATGGAGCGATCAGAGTTGAAGGTGCGTACACGTTCCTGTCGGTTTTTGGTGGAACCATCGAGATAGCAATACTTCAGTTCACGCGCTTCGAGCTCTTCACGAATAATACTGAGCATGGAGGTGAACTGGCTGAAAACGAGGATACGGTGTCCGGCATCGAGTGCTTCATCTACGAGCTCGAAAAAGAGCTCCATTTTTGCAGAGGGTGCTTCACTGTTGAGTGTGGGCAGTTTAAGCAGGTCGAGATGGCAGCAGGTTTGGCGGAGCTGCAGTAGAATTTTGAGCACTTCCATGCGCGACTTGTTGAAGCCGGCTTCGCCGCCAAGATCGTGGATCTTGCGCTTGGCGCTTTCAAGCAGTTGTTTGTAGACCTTGGCCTGATCGCCGCTGAGCGGGCAGTGGGCGATGCGCTGGATTTTATCTGGCAGATCCTTGGCGACCTCTTTTTTCAGGCGGCGCAGCAGGAAGGGGTGGAGTTTGCGGCGCAGCTTGAGTTGGGCAAACTCGGCGTCGGGGCCGCCGGATTGGATCGGCAACTCATAGTTTTCGCGGAAGGCTTTGTGATGACCGAGGTATCCGGGCATGAGGAAGTCCATGATCGACCAGAGGTCGGTCACGCTGTTTTCGATCGGCGTACCGGTGAGCACCAGCTTGTGGTGCGCCTGTACCTTTTTAACGGCTTCGGCATTTTGCGTGGTGCGGTTTTTAATATGTTGGGCTTCGTCGAGGGCGACGACCGAAAAGTCGTGCTCCAGATATTGATCGAGGTCGCGACGAATCAGCGCGTACGACGTGATGATAAGATCGCAGTCGGCGAGTTGATCCCAGTTTGCGTGGCGATCGGCACCATGCATTTTCTGGACGCGCAGGTGCGGCGTAAATTTGGCGGCTTCCTCGGCCCAGTTTTCGACGAGGCTGGTGGGGCAGATGATCAGTGCAGGCGTATTTTGCGCATCGGGGCTTTCGCGTTGCAGCGAGAGCCAGGTGAGGGTCTGCAGCGTTTTCCCGAGGCCCATCTCATCGGCAAGAATGCCGCAGAATCCGCTGCGCTCGAGAAAGTGGAGCCAGTAGACGCCGTCTTTCTGGTAGTCGCGGAGGGTCTCTTCGAGTTTTCCGAGCGGGACGGGCTCGAGTGTGCTTCCGCGGTTCTGCGATTCGGCCTTGGCCATCCATTCAGGGGCGGTTTCAACATCGATGCCGTCGAGCGACTGTAGCGACGACTGGACATAGGCGGCATGGATATCGTTCATGATGAAGGTGCCGGATGTGCCACCTTCCCCGGTGGAGCAGTCGTCGAATACTTCGCGCGCGGTTTCGACGGCGTCGATGTCGAGCAGGATGGTGCGGCCCTTTTTCTCAATAAAGGCTTCGCCCATATTGATGGCGCGTTGGACATCGGCATCGTCGAGCGATCCTCCGCCGGTCGTTTCATAGTCGTATCCGACTTCAAAGAACCCGGCGCTGGAGGATGAATTGACATGCACCACGGGTACGGTGGTTTCGGCCTGGTCCATGAACGCCGAGATCATTCCATTGAGGTCGATGCGCCAGCCGAGGCGCCGTAGGCGCGGCAGGCTTCCGCCCAGAAAATTGAGGACTTCGCGGTTGCCGCGAATTTGCATCAGCATATCGCCGCGCCGTCCGCGGAACCCGGAATCGGTTACAATCTCGAGTGCTTCCTGTTCGGCATCCGGATTGCGGACCTGGAAGTCGAGCAGATCGTTTGCGGATGGAATGGAGAAGTGTCCGAGCGCTTCATCGCGACCCGCAACCAGCTGAACAATTCCATATTCAGCATAGAGCGTTGCGGAGAGGGCGGTCTGTGTTCCTTCAATCTTAAGGCGGATGTTGGGTATGGCTGGGCTGAGCGAGAGCATATCTGGCGTGATGTTGGTTCCGACCGAGGTCAGCTTCTGGAGCATGGGAAGCTCGTTTTTCATGAAGGCCGGGATGGCATCTCGGGGAATGCGCACAGGAGCGTCGTAGATCGAGCGCATGGGGCCGGGCAGGACGGTTTCGAGCCGGGTAAAGATACTGTCTTGCAAGATCCAGCCGTTTCCGCCGCTGACCACATAGGTGGCGGGGTCGGGGGAGTCGGTGGCCAGGGTCAGGACCAGTTCTCCCGTGTTTTTATCCATCATCATGTTGAGTGTGGTGGCGGTGATGGATTCATCGACCATGAGATAGCTGTCGCGCCCGCCTTCATGGATCTCTTTGCCGCTGCAGAGTTCGAGAATGTTGATAAAGTCGGCAAGGGATGCGGTCAGTTTTCCTTTGGCCGGACCTTCTGAAATATCTTCGAGCACAAAGAGCAGGTTGTCGTCGAGCTCGGAAAGGGCGATCGGGGTCTTTTTGGGGAATTCGTTGAGCGGAATAATTTTCCCTGCGACTTCGAGCGCGCAGCGAAGCGAAACTTCTTTTTTGACGAGGGTTTCGCGCCAGCTCTGTTTAAGGATGATGCGCAGAGAGGCTGGGGTGCCGTTTGGATCGCGGGTGTGATAGGCGGAGTCGTCGAATGCGGCCAGCCGGTCGGCCCGCCGCTTTTCCTCGGCCATTTTATCAACACGGTGCGGGTCGGAGTAGAGGCGGACGGCTTCGAGACCGATAGCGACGAGGTGCTTGCAGATGCGGCCGTCTTCGCGATTGTCGCGGCAGGGGCAGTGGTTTTCCACGAAGCCGTCTTTGAGTACTTCGAATTTGCTGCGCATGCCGCGAATGCCGATGGAAAGTTGGCCGGTTACGAATGGGGGATCGAAGGAAACTTTTTCCACTTTGCCTTTTTCGAACAGCAGCATGCCGTCCTTGAAGGTTGGTCTTCCGGCCCAGTCTTCGAGTGTTTTCTGTGTAAAGGGTACGTGCATGAACGATCTTCCGGGATTCAGGGTTCCGTAAAGCGGGACTTTTTACCACAGCGGAGCCCATGGTTCACCCTGCTTTTTAGGGATTGTTCCCGGAACATCGAAAACCTGCGGAATATCAGCGACTAGTTCGTTCGGGACTGCGCCAATCGGTTGGCTTCCTGTGCCTGTGCTTTTTCAGCACGCCGTTTTGCCTGCAACTGGGTCATGTCGCCACCAATATGCTTTTCCGAGCGGGCGGTCGCCAGTTGAATCTGACGCTGTCGTTCCTTGAAACGTGCTTTTCGCTCGTCGGAATATTGATCAAGGCAATGCGGGCAACTGATGCCTTTTTCATAATGCTTGCTTTGCTTGTCTTCCGGAGTGATGGGCATGCGGCAGGCGTGGCATTGGTCGTATTCGCCCTGGGTCAGCGAGTGGTTGACCGCTACGCGGTTGTCGAATACAAAGCAGTCGCCTTCCCAAAGCGATTCCTCTTCGGGTACTTCTTCCAGATATTTAAGGATGCCGCCTTTGAGATGGTAGACCTCTTCAAACCCGAGTTCTTTAAGATAGGCGGTCGATTTTTCGCAGCGGATGCCGCCGGTGCAGAACATGGCGACCTTGCGATGGTTGGCCGGGTCAAGGTTTTGCCTCACATATTCCGGGAACTCACGGAATGATTCTATTTTCGGATTTACTGCATTCTTGAAGGTTCCAATCCCGATTTCGTAATCATTGCGTGTGTCGATGAGAATTGTTTCGGGATCGCTGATCAGCTCGTTCCAGTCTTCGGGGGGCACATAGGTTCCGGCGGATCGTCGTGGATCAATGCCTTCGACGCCAAGCGTAACAATCTCTTTCTTCAGGCGAACCTTCGTGCGGTAGAAAGGATGGGTGCCGGCGAACGATTCCTTGTGCTCCAAAGCCGCCAGTCGTGAATCGGATTTGAGGTGTTCCAGTAACTGGTCAATGGCTTCGTGCGTGCCGGAAACCGTACCGTTGATCCCTTCTGCGGCGAGCAGCAGGGTCCCTCGGATTCCACGTTCGCTCATAAAATCAAGCAAGGGTTGGCGCATGGATTGATAATCATCCAAGGCAACAAACCTATACAGGGCGCAGATAACAATGGGTTTCATGCCGCGCTGTTTATCGAGGCCTAGGCAGAATAGCAATCCATAATAGCGGATAATAAGGGCTAGCCGTGAAAAAACACTTCCCGGTGGATCTGCATCAGATCAATGCCGTTTTGCTGAAGCCATTCGCCGACTTCATTGACCATGCTTTCCAGTCCACAGCAATAATAGTGGGTTTCGGAATTTAATGGCAGGCTCGTGAGCAGGTCTGTGACGCGACCATGATGATGTGCATGGTCGGTCTCCCTCGAGATCGCCAGATGGGTGGGGCACCAGCCTTGGAGTTCATCAAATCCAACGGCATCGGCTTTGCGCCTTACTCCATAGAGGCAATGCTCGGGGGGCTTATCGAACGTGTTTCTATAGGAAAGAAAGGGCGCAATCCCAGTGCCGGTTGCAATGAATGCAAAGGGCGCCTCTTCAATATCCTGCCCGGGTCGAAACCAGCCGAAGGGGGGAGTGATGCGGATCATATCCCCCGGTGCGCGAGTCATCAGCCAGGGGGAAACTTCGCCGCCTTCCATCATACGGATGACAAATCGGAGGGTATTTTCATTTGAGCCGGATGCAATGCTGTAGGGGCGCGATGTATCGTCATCCGTGTAGAGGGCAACGCAATCACCAGGTGTAAACGCCAGATCGTTGCGCTCCACAACCAGTTCGAATAAATCATCGTTAACCATGCGTATTTCGGTTACCGGGTGTTTTGAATAGTTCAAGTTGATCATTAAAACCTCATTAATTAATGAGACCGGTTATTCACTATTATCGATCTAAATGCAACCCAGTCTAAATAGCGGAATTGATTGCACGCAGTTGTTTATAGAGTTTCTCGGTCTCCGGCATATCGACGCCCGCTGCTTTGGCTTCCCGGAGGGGATTGCCGTATATGCTTTCAATTTCCATGGGCTTTCCCTGATCAAAATCGAGTTTCATGCTGGGTGCGTAGGGGGCCATTTTTTCTGTGTCGACGATCATTTTCTCAATAAAATCGGGATTAATCGGTCTTGCACATGCCGCTGCTGCAGCCGCGACTTCATTCATGAGTATTTCACAAAGCCCCCGGGTGTCCGGATGCTTGACCAGTTGGTCGGTTAGTGTGTTTTTAATGACGGAAAGCCCGTTGAATGGAATATTCCAAACCAGCTTCTTCCATCGGGTAAGCGCGAGGTCCTTGATTAATTTAATCGGGATGCCCGCTGATTGCATGGAGGCTCCGAGTTGTTCAAGACGCGGTGTGATGCCCCCGGGCTCTCCCCGGGTTCGGTACTCTCCGAGTGTAATCAATCCATAATCAAGGTGATGGATGTGGCCCGGACCCATTTTGTTGGCGCAGAGAAAGCAAAGACCACCGAGAACCCTTTGGGCCCCCACAAGAGCGGCGATTTCCTCTTCGCTACCGAGGCCGTTTTGAAGTGTCAGTACAAATCCTTCTTTTTTAACAACATGGGGGAGGATGTGCTTGAGTGCAGTATTGGATGTTGTTTTTAGAGCGACGATCACGACATCACAGCAGGGCATTTTCTGAGGATCGTCATAGGCCTTTACGAAAGGTAATTGGAAGTTTCCGTTTGCCGAATCAATGATCAACCCGTTTTCACGTACATGGTCATAATCGTGGTGCAGCAGAAAATGAACATCAAATCCAGTGCGTTGCAGCAACGCGCCATAATAGCCGCCGACGGCTCCTGTTCCAATAATGGCAAACTTTGTCGTGTGCATTGGAGAATCTTGTCATATTCCCTTTTTTGAAAAAAATAAAAAACCGGCTTCCGTCTCATGCGAGAAGCCGGTTTAGCATCAATGGTAGGAATGACTCGGTCAGGACTCTTGCAGTTTCAGTTTCTTTCCCGAGCTAATCCATTCTCCGAGGATTATTTTGCAGTATGCGCCGGTTGAAAGCTGCATTGAAGCAGCGCGACGTTCCAGTTCAGTTGCCATCTCCAACTTCATGTTGATACCTATCGTCTTCGTGCCCTTACCTGCCGGATTGGTAGCCATTGCCTACCTCCTTTCGCTTGTGTTTTTTATTTTGATTGTAATTTCATTTATTTCAACCAAAAAAATTAACTAATAAACTCTTATGTCGGCGAGAGTGCCTAAATAACTCTTTCGTGGTGTGTGACAAAAGGGCAGTGGAATCGTTGAATTTTATCTTAAACTATTTCGAAATCTGCCCAAAACCCTTTATTTCGAAGGGTTTCTTCGCTGACGAACCGCTTCATAGAGAAGAATTGCGGCGGCTGTGGAAACGTTGAGAGAATCGTTTTTTCCAAGCATTGGAATTCTGATCCGATGGGTTGCATTTTTTATCCATTTTTGGGAAAGACCCTTGTCTTCGGCGCCAACCACGATGGCCGTGCCTTTGCTCATGTCGACCTCCGTGTAGGTTTTCGAGCCCCCCGGAACGGCGGCAAGAGTTTGGATGCCCCGCTGATTTAGCCAGTTCAGGGTTTCTTCGGAGGTCGCCTCTGCCACAGGCATAAAAAAGAGCGTGCCAATACTCGCACGAATCACGTTCGGATTATTCAGGTCGGTCTGGTGATCGCAGGCAATGACGGCATCGACGCCGGTGGCATCGGCCGTGCGTAGAATGGTTCCAAGGTTGCCTGGCTTTTCCAAATCTTCTGCAATGAGTAATAGCGGGTTTGCTGGAAGATCCAGTTCTTCAAGTTTTTTGCCGACAAGGGGGGATAGTGCGATTAGGCCATCGGGGGTGTCGCGGTATGACATTTTCTGAAAGGCCGCTTCTGAACATTGAAAAACCGGGATGCCGCTTTCCTGAATATCGGAGACCAGCTTGTCGGCATCAATATCCAGATAGAGTTTGGGGCAAAAGTAAAGTTCCTTGAATTTCCAGCCGCTCTCGCTTGCTCGCAGGATTTCACGGTAGCCTTCCACCAGCGTTTGCTCCGCCTGCTGGCGGACTTTGCTTTTTCGCAATTTTACCGCCGCTTTCACGCGCGGGTTTTGCGGGCTCTCAATGGTCAGGACATTTTCCATTCGGTAACCAGCCTCTTGGCAAACAGTGGAAGCTCGGGATCGCGTGCGCCCATCCCAAGGATGGCATCGCCCGGTCTGGCCCGCTGCTCTAATTCGTGTTGCAAAGCATAATAATCCGGCACAAGCATCGCCGGGACTCCTGCCGTTTCAAGACGCTCGACCAAATCCGTTGAAGTCATTTTTTTATTCACGGTGCCTCCCGCATAATAGACGGGAAGAATATAAACCATGCCACCATTTATTTTCCAGTGGCGGGCAAAAACATCCACAAGCTCATCCGCATTCTGAAAGAGCGGCGTAAAACCATGCGGTCGCCAGTAGGCATGAACACCGTGGGCGGTCTCTGCCACGGCCGAGAGGGCAGCGGAAATCTTGGCGGGATTATGGGCATAGTCGTCGATGATCGTAATGCCATCGACTTGGCCTGCAACTTCAAGTCGTCGCTCGATACCTTTGAACTTTGACATTGCTTCGCGAACCCGTTTGAGATCAAGTCCAAGCTTTGCGCAGAGACGGACGACACAAAAGGCGTTTTCCAGGTTATGTTTTCCTATCATTGGAATTTCGAATTCCAATTCCTCGAAAATGAAGGTATTCGGCTGGTTGCCCGGTCGGGGTTCAGAAATGCCATCTATGATTATTCCGGATGTCTGCCGACGGAACTCGTTGAACAGGCCGTGCAGTTCGTCGAGTTCATAGTGGTCTTTGGAGATATTGGTGATGATCGAATGGGTGGGATGAAAGTTAAGAAGTGATTTGTCGGATTCGTCGGCTTCAATGATCCAAAGGCGGGAACTTCCTTTTCGTATATTGCCCGGTGTAGCAGCCGTTTTCCAGTTTAGCACCCCGGCGCCATTATAAACGGACGGGTCTTGACCCAGATATTCGAAAATCCAGCCGAGCAATCCAGTGGTGGTGGTTTTTCCAGCGGTGCCTGCGATCGCGATCAGGGCATCGTTGCCAATCAGCTTCTTGAGAAATTCCGCGCGATGGAGCAGGGGAAGACCCCGTCTCTTCGCGATTGCCAGGTCGGGGTTATCGGACTCAATGGCTGTGCTGTAGACCACGTGTGTGGTCGTGGAGGAAATACCCGACCCATCCTGCGGATAAATGCGCATGCCGAGTTTTTCCAAGGCTTGGAAAAGTTTGGAGTCGGGGTTGTAGGCGCGGTCGGAACCCGTGACCGAGCCCATGGAAAGAGCGGCAAGCTGGGCTAGACCGTTCATTCCAACCCCGCCTATGCCGATAAAGTGGATCTTCTGCATTCCGTTATTTCGTGTCTATCGCATCCAGCAGACTTTGAATTTCGGCACGATCATCTGTGATGGGGGCAGACGGTTCAACCGTGTCGGTTGTCGGCGCTTTTTCGAAGTCCCGCTCGCGATATTTCAATTGGCTGTCGGACCAATTCCCTTCCGGCCAATCTTCCGGCTGCATATCCGTTGCGTCATAAATCCGTACGGTTTCTTTGATCATTTCTTCTTCATTCGTCAGGACATACGGAGTCATCAGCACAATGACCTCTGTTTGCTTGTAATCCTTTTTGACACTGCTGAACAGGTAGCGACCAATCAGAGGGATATCGCCCAAAATTGGAATCTTGGATACGGAGTCGGTTAAATCTGAGCTGATCAATCCGCCCAGTGCGATGGTGCCGCGATCCGGTACAGCGATCTGTGCCTCGAACTCTCGGTTGAAAATGGTGGGAACGGGATTGCCGTCGATCAGTACATCGGGTCCCAGTTGGTCGGCCGTCTGCAGGATCTCCATGACCACGACGCGTTGCGGGTTGATACGAGGCGTGACGGTGAGTTGGATGCCGATATCCTTGTATTCATAGTTGGAGCGTTGTTGAACGCTGTTGAGCGTCGAATCCGTGGAGGTGACGACTGGCCGCTGTTCACCCGAGCTGAGTTTGGCTTCGGTGTTGTCTGTTGTCATGATAACCGGGGTGGAGAGGAGGCGTACATTGCTGTCGCTCGCCGCCAATTTAATGGCCAATTGAGAATCAAAACCGGTTAGGTTTTGGTAGTAGGTCAGTGCGCCCCCGGCCACATTGCCAGCGACATTGCTCACCAGTCCGGAGGCATCCCAGCCGCCAATCCTGTTTCCTTTCTGGCTTTCATAGAGCCACTGTATTCCGTGCTCCAATTTGTCGCCAAGAGTTACCTCGAAGATGGCGGCCTCGATCAATACCTGTTCAAGCATAACGTCCAGGCTGGCGATGACGTTTTTAATGGCTGCAATATCGTCTTTTTGTCCCATGAGTAAAATGGCATTGGAGCGTTTGTCTGCCAGTATTTTAGTGTCCTCGGACAGTTTGCTAAGATTCTGCACCGCACTGGCTGTTGCATTGGGGGTGACCTGACGAACGATTGCGTTACGCTGTCCTGCGGCGGGTGCGCGCTGGCCTTGTGGATTGCGGGAGCTGGCAGAGCCACTGCTGCTGCCGGGCGTGGTGGTCTTTGCGCTTTGAGCGGCACCGACGAGTTCGTTTAGTGTGCTCGACAGCTCTTCGGCATCCGCATATTCCAGATGCACTACCTCGAAGGTGATGGCCGGTTCGACCTCGACGTCGAGAACTTTGATGATTTTATCGAAAAATTCAAAGTTTTCCTCCTGCGAGAAAATTAAAATAATATTAGTACGTTCGTCGGCCATGACCTTGACCGAACCTTGGATGATTACCGTTGAACCGGCTTCAGTCCTGGAGATCGTGGCTTGGGTGGGCGCGGCTGGTTTTGCTCCGGCTGCACGGGCACGGATGACACCGGGCGGGGTGCGGGCGTTCGGGTTTCCGACCACCGTGGCTCCGGTCTGCTTTTTATCCCCCTGGGCCATCTGAATAATTTCATTCAGTTTGCTGGCAATCTCCGAGGCTTCGGCATATTGGATCTGATAGATGCGTGGTTCAATCTTCGCGGTGGGTTGATCCACAAAATCGACCAGCTCGCGAATACGCTTAATATTGGATTCGGTGTCGGTGATGAGCAGGCTGTTGTTGCGCTCCAGAGTTTGGATTTTCCCGTAGGCATGCATCAGGTGCTGGATGGCGGCCTGTATTTCGGGGATCGAGACATGTTGGAGCTGGATAACCTGTGTAACTAGTTTTTCGCTGCCCGTATAGGTTGTTTCGGGATCAAGGCCAACCTGCAATCCTTGCCCGCCTATATCCGGCATATTGGCCGGAACGACTTTAATGAATTTGTCGCCCATGGGAACCAACGCGATATTGTTCATGGCCAGAATCGCTTCAACCACCTCGATGCAGTCCGAAATGGGCAGGCGGTCGGCCTTGAGCGTGATGGTTGCTTTGAGCGAATCGTTCTTTAAATAGATTTTTCCGGTCCAACTGCTGTAGGCTTTCATGACGGTATCCAGATCCGCACCCGAAAATACAAAGCTTTGCAATTGCTCTTTTTTTGGGGCAGGTTTCGGGATCACCGTTCGGGGCGCGGCAGCTCCAGCGCCCGGAGCGGCGGGAGGGGGGGCTTGCGCAATACTGCTGTGGGGTGTGATAAGTGCAAGAATGGCTAAACTTGGCAAAATAGCATGTCTGTATTTCATAGGTGTATAGGACCCTGTAATTATCAATTTAGTGCAGTCTAGTTACCTCTTGGAAGAAAGCAAGACGGTAAGAGATCGAAGATTATTGCACAAAAAAACCCGCCCCGGAAACCGGGATGGGTTTTTCTCAAGCCATGAAGCTTTTCTACCTTTGGTAGAGCGGCCGTTGCCGATAGGTAGTGTGCAGCAGTTCGTGTGCTTTGTGCCCGAGCGGCTCCCCGAGGTATTCCTCGTAGACTCGGGTGATTTCCGGGTTGTGGTGCGAACAGCGCAGGAGGCTCTTTTCGTCGTCCGTGTAAATGCCTTTGGTGCGCATTGCACGGATTTCATCGGTTGCGCCGTGCGGTTGTCCGCCACCACCAATGCATCCGCCGCGACAAGCCATGACCTCGATAAAGTGGAACGGAAGTTCTTCGCCTTTGTCGCGCGCCTCACGAACCTGATCGATAACCGCCTGGCAGTTGCCCATTTGATGGGCGACCGCGATGCGGACCTTGGTTCCCTTGATGTCGATCTCGGCCGCCTTGACGCCTTCCATCCCGCGGACGGCTTCGAACTCAACCTGTTCGAGGTCTTCTTTGGTAATGAGATAGTAGGCGGAGCGCAGCGCCGCTTCCATGACACCTCCGGTCACACCGAAGATCGTTCCCGCACCGGTGTACTGGCCGAGGATGCTGTCCACGTCGGAATCCGGCAGGTTGACGAAGTCGATGCCGGCCTGCTTGATCATGCGGGCAAGCTCGCGGGTCGTGATGGAGTAGTCGATGTCCTGATAGCCCGAAGCAAACATTTCGTCGGAACGGGTGATCTCATACTTTTTGGAAGTACAGGGCATAACCGAAACCATGGTGATGTCCTTGGCGTCGATTCCGGCTTTTTCGGAATAGTAGGTTTTGGACATGACCCCGAGCATTTCCTGTGGTGACTTTGCGGTGGAGAAGTTGTCCACGAAATCGGGCGCAAACTTTTCCATATAGTCCGTCCAGGACGGGCAGCAACTGGTGATTAGCGGAAGCGGACCGTTTGCGGTGAAACGCTTCACAAATTCGGAACCTTCCTCAAGAATCGTGAGGTCGGCGGCCCAGTTGGTGTCGAATACGGCGTCGAAACCGAGGCGGCGAAGTGCGGTGTAGATTTTGCCGGTAACGATGGCGCCCGGCTCCATGCCGAAGGCTTCTCCGAGGGCCACGCGAACGGCCGGAGCAATCTGAACAACCACGTGCTTCTTGTTTTCCTTGATTTCGTTCCAGACCGCTTTGGTGTCGTCCTTCTCGTAAATCGCGCCGACGGGGCAGTGCGCGGAGCACTGGCCGCATTTGATGCAGGGGCTCTCGTCGAGGTTGACATCGGCGGCCGGCGCAAGGCGGGTGCCGTCGCCGCGACCGATGAATTCGAGGGCGTGAACACCTTGCATCTCCTGGCAGACGAGGACGCAGCGTCCGCACTTCACGCACTTCTCGGGGTTCAGCACGATCGATGGAGTCGAGGTGTCGGGCTCGATGCGCTCAACCCGCTCTTCGAACGGAATTTCACGGATGCCGAAGTCGGCCGAGAGATCCTGTAGTTCGCAGTTCCCTGAGCGTCCGCACTTCAGGCAGTCGTTGGGGTGCGTGGAGAGAATCAGCTCCAGAACCGTACGGCGGACTTCCACCACTTCCGGATCGTGCGTGAGCACCTTCATGCCGGGGCCGACCGCTGTGGCGCAGGCGCGCAGCATTTTCGGGGAACCTTCCACCTTGACCACGCAGATGCCGCAGGCGGCCCAGGCGTCGAGGTCGGAGTGGTAGCACAGTTTCGGAATTTCAACTCCCACTTGCTTGGCCGCATCCAGAATGGTGGTTCCTTGCGGGACACTTACGGGAATTCCATTGATTTCGCATTCAATCATAGACATTTGTTTTACTCCTTATCCCTTGAGGATTGCGTCAAATTTACACTTATCGAAGCACTGTCCGCACTTGATGCACTGATCCTGATCAATGGCATGTACTGCCTTGACCTCGCCGCTGATGCAGTTGACCGGGCAAACCCGGGCGCAGGCGGTACAGCCGATGCACTTGTCTTCAACGACCGTGTATGAGAGCAGGTCTTTACACTTTCCTGCCGGGCATTGCTTGTCGTTGATATGCGCCATGTATTCATTTTCAAAGTAGTTCAGCGTCGACATGATCGGGTTCGGTGCCGTCTGCCCGAGGCCGCAAAGCGATGCCTTGCGCATGGCCTGTGCGAGGGTCTTCAACTGCTCGAGATCTTCCAGCGAGCCTTGGCCCTTCGAGATTTTGTCGAGAATGTTGTAGTTGGTGCGTCCGCCGATTCGGCAGGGGGCGCACTTTCCGCAGGATTCATCGACCGTGAACTCAAGATAGAACTTGGTCACGTCGATCATGCAGTCGTCTTCGTCCATCACGATCATGCCGCCGGAGCCCATCATGGAGCCGATGCTCTGAAGGCTTTCGTAGTCGATCGGGGTGTCGAGGAAGTCCTCGGTAATCACGCCGCCGGACGGGCCGCCGGTCTGGGCGGCCTTGAATTTTTTGCCCCCGCGGATGCCGCCGCCGATGTCGTAGATGATTTCGCGCAGCGTAGTGCCCATCGGAACTTCGATCAGGCCGGAGTTGTTGATCTTGCCGGTCAGGGCGAATACCTTCGTGCCTTTGGTGGTTTCGGTTCCGATGCTGCTGAACCATGCGCTTCCCTTAAGGATGATCATCGGGATGTTGGCCCAGGTTTCCACGTTGTTGATTACGGTCGGCTTGCCCCACAGGCCTTTAACGGCGGGGAAGGGCGGACGAGGGATCGGCATGCCGCGCTTGCCTTCGATCGAGGCGAGCAGGGCGGTCTCTTCGCCGCAGACAAAGGCTCCGGCACCGAGGCGAAGCTCGATATCGAAGCTAAAGTCGGTTCCCAGGATGTTGTCGCCGAGCAGGCCGTATTCGCGGGCCTGATCGATGGCGTTGTTGAGGCGCTCGATCGCCAGCGGATATTCCGCGCGGATGTAGATGAAGCCCTGATTGGCTCCCACGGTTTTTCCGGCAATGGTCATGGCTTCCAGGACCGAATGGGGGTCGCCTTCGCAGGTGGAACGGTCCATGTAGGCCCCGGGGTCGCCTTCGTCGGCGTTGCAGACGATATATTTCTGGTCGGATTCGACGTTCTTGGTGAATTTCCACTTCAGGCCGGTCGGGAAGCCTGCTCCGCCACGACCGCGCAGGCCGGCGGCGGTGAGTTCTTCAACCACTTCGTCGGCTGACATATCGAAGATGACCTTTTCGAGCGCGGAATAGCCGTCGCGGGCGATATATTCGTCGATATATTCCGGGTTAATGACGCCGCAGTTGCGCAGCACGATGCGCTGTTGCTTTTGGTAGAAGTCAATTTCGTCGGAAGATAAGCTTTTCTGCTCCTTGTCGTAGAGCAGGGCTTCAACCTGACGCCCCTTGATGATGTGCTCGGCCACGATTTCCTTGGCGTGCTCGGGGCCCACCTTTACGTAGAAGCTTTCGTCGGGGAGGATTTTGACGATCGGTCCCTGTTCGCAGAAACCGAAGCAACCGGTTTTGACGAGCTGGGCTTCCGTGTCAACGCCCTGTTCTTTGAGTTCTTTTTCAAGCGCTTCGTAGAGCGCAATGCCTTTGCTGGATTCGCATGCGGTTCCCGCACATACGAGTATATAGTTTTTGTATGCCATGGGTTTTGCCTACCTATTTGATGATGTCTGCTGCGGGTTTGTCAAAAATATGGTCGCTCACGAGCGCCTTGCCAACGATGTGTTCTTTCACGATACGGCGGGCGACTGCCGCGTCGACGTTTCCGTAGATCACGCGCGGCATGTCTGGAACCGCGACTTCCACGGTCGGCTCGGAGAAGCAGAGTCCCATGCAACCGGTTTGGGTGATTTTGGTGTCGGTTACGTTGTGGTTTTCGAGTTCGTCGAGGAAGGCATCGAAGGCTTCCTTGGCGCCGGCCGCGATGCCGCAGGTGCCCATTCCGATGATGATCTGAGCCGACTTGTCTGCGCCGTCGCGCTGGGTCATCTCTTTCTTTTTCGCTTCACGCAAATTGCGCAGTTCTTCGAGTGTCATTTTAGCCATAGTACCCACCTTTCTTTATAAAACCCCTAGGGCCTCCTCTTGGGAGGCGATAAAGTTTTTCAGTAAAATCAAACTTTCGGTATCGTTCAGTTCGCCCAGCGCATCGGTTAATTCCGTCTTGCTGATGGAGTAGCTGCTTCCATTGGCTCTCCGTTCGATTTTTAAGTTTCCAGCAAATCCGTAGGTCATCAGAGTAACCGCGGTCGTGATAAAGTTTCCAAATATTGGAAGGTCCACGTTGGTCGGATCGAGATTGAATGCGACGGTGGTGCCGACACCTTCTTCCGATTCGATCGCTGCGGAGCCTGCAGTCATTTCCGAAGTCTGGAACAGGAAGGGAAGGCCGAGTCCGACTTTGCGGTGCCTGTGTTTCTGGCCATCCGTATAAAACGGGTCTTTGGCCTTCTGAAGGGTTTCAGCACTCATTCCTTTTCCATTGTCCGCAATCACGACATTCAGATTTGTTTTTGTCTCCTCGACGTTAAGATTTATTTCTGTTGCGCCGGCCTCGATTGAATTTTGCACCAGATCGGTGATCAAATCACAGAGCGTCGCGTGCATTCTCTATTTACCTTCAAATTGATCGATGATTTTCACCATCTGCTTGGTGCTCACATCACCGAATACTTCGCCGTTAACGGTCAGTACCGGTGCCAGGCCGCAGCATCCAATGCAGCGAACCGCTTCAATCGAAAATTCGCCATCTTCGGTCACGGTGTTGAGGCCGACGCCCAGCTTGCGCTCGCATTCGTCGACCAAATCCTGTCCGCCTTTGAGATAGCAGGCCGTACCCATGCAGACCGCAATCTGGTTCTTTCCGGGTTTGGTGAGCTTGAAGAAGTGATAGAAGGTGACTACGCCATAGATTTTGGCGACTGGAATATCCAGTGCTGCAGCCACCTCAAAAGCGGCTTGGCGCGGGATGAAACCAAATTCCCCCTGGACTCGATGCAGGACCATGATCAGGTTGCCGGGCTTTTCTTTCCATTTTTCGATAAAGGCCTCGATTTCCGGCGTGAGCATCTTTTCTTTTTCGACAGTAGCAGTCATATGTTTTCCTCCAAATTTGGCCGCCTCTCGGCCGCTTGCCTTTATCCCTGTGTTCGTATGTCGTTCGAGGTCTCTTGTTTAGCCCCGATTGTCCGCTAGGAACAGCAACAAATAACACCTAACTGGTGATCTTCTCGTTTGTAAAAAGTCGCGGCAATATATAAACCCTGTCGCCGCCGTAAATAAAAAAAACGCGTTTCGCGTTGTTTATACACTATATACGTAATATTAATGACAAAGAAATGTGTAAAACCGGACTAATAAGTTAGTTTAATAACAATAAATCGACATGGTGTGACATGAATTCAAATCAAGAAGTTATTCGTAGGCTCTCAAGATATCGTAACGTTATGCGCAAAATGAAGGCGCTGGGGTTGATTAAGGTTTTTTCGGATAATCTTGCCGATGCGGTCGGCGTTTCTTCTTCGTTGGTGCGCAAGGATTTCTCCATGTTCAATCTCACCGGAAACAAACGGGGCGGCTACCGCATCGATGATTTGGTGGCGAAGCTCAATGTCCTGCTCGGAAAAGACAAAAAACAAAAGATCATCATCATTGGGTGCGGTAAACTGGGGCAGGCGCTGATGAACCACAATGGGTTTCCGCGGGTGGGGATTCGTGTAGTGGCCGGTTTTGATTCCGATCCGGGGGTGCTGGATTCGGAAGCTCCGATTCCGATTCTGCATGTTAAAAACATCAAGGAATTCATCTCGGACAACAAAATTCGCGTCGCCGCCCTAACGGTTCCCGAACCCGCAGCACAGGGCATGGTCGAGACCTTGAAAAAGACCTGTGTGAAGGGCGTCATTAACTTTGCTCCGATTGCACTTAAAAGCTCGGAAGAATTTTTGGTGCATAACATGAACATTGAGCAGGAAATCGAAAACCTCTTCTACAACATACACTTCGCCGAAATAAAACCGGTGGGAAATGGCTAGGAATGGCCGGGCATATGAATATGCCGTCCGCGCCGGATATTGTTGGTTGAAATGGTTTTCTGCGGCTTGGTTGGTCTCTGGTAAGTTCGGGGCATGAGGTTTTTTTCACCAGATTAGAGCATTTAAAACATTGTGGGTATCCCCTTCACTGGACTAACCCCCATATGTTGTGGTATCAA
>CAZWZW010000032.1:0-22619 GCA_964639125.1 uncultured Verrucomicrobiota bacterium | reverse complement strand
GTGAGGGACTTTCACCCTCAAGCGAATGCGCCCTGCCGGGCGCACCAAACAAAAAGGCGGAGCATTAAGCTCCGCCTTTGTCATAACTCGTGATGAGCAACGACTAGACTGCTTCGGTCTTTTCCTCCGCTGCGAGCGGATCGACACCCAGCACGTCTTCGACCGAGATTTCCTCGCCCAGCTTGACTGGCTTAATGTCTTTGTACATCGGGAATCCGGTACCTGCCGGAATCAGGCGTCCCATGATGACGTTTTCCTTGAAGCCACGGAGTTGGTCGACCATGCCGAGTGTGGCGGCCTTGGTCAGTACGCGAGTGGTATCCTGGAACGATGCCGCCGAAATGAAACTTTCGGTTTCGAGCGCCGCTTTGGTGATCCCCAGCAGAACCGGGGAGGCTTCCGACGGGCGGCGGCCTTCGGCCACAGCACGTTGGTTGACTTCCTGGAAGGTCTGCTTTTCGACCTGCTCTCCCCAGAGGAATTCCGTATCGCCCGGATCGGTAATCTTGACCTTGCGCAGCATCTGGCGAACGATCACCTCGATGTGCTTGTCGTTGATTTCCACACCCTGCAAACGATATACGGCCTGAACCTCGTTCACCAGATATTCCTGCAGATCCTGCGGTCCGCAGACTTCGAGCAGTTCCTGTGGAACGATCGGACCTTCCGTGAGCTGCTGGCCCTTGTGAACATAGTCGCCCGGGAAAACAATCACGTGCTTGTTCATTGGGATGAGGTGTTCCTCTTCCGCACCGGTAACCGTGTCGCGAACGATCAGCTTGCGCTTACCCTTTGCGATTCCGCCCAACTCGACGATCCCTTCAATCTTCGCGATCTCAGCGGCTTCTTTCGGTGTACGGGCTTCAACCAACTCAGCCACACGGGGCAGACCACCGGTAATATCCTTGGTACGGACCGTCTTACGCGGTGTACGAGCGAGAGCAAAACCAGCGGTTACGCTGTCTTTCTCCGAGATCATCACCTGTGCACCGGCCGGAATCGAATAGAACCCGACTTTGTCCTTGTTCTTTTTGTCGCGGATCACGATCTGCGGGTGGAGGTCTTCCTTATGCTCCATGACCACGAGACCTTCAACACCGGTAGATTCGTCGACGCCCTTCTGAACGGTAACACCTTCGATAAAGTCCTGGAACTCGACAACGCCATCGTGCTCGGAAAGAATCGGAACAGAGTATGGGTCCCACTCAATGAAGGTTTCGCCAGCGGCAACCGTTCCGCCATCATCCACTGATACGACCGCACCAATCACCATTGCATAGCGTTCGAGCTCGCGGCCATCCTCGTCGAGAATGAGCACATTACCGTTCTTATTCAGCACCACATTCTGCTCGTCGACCTTGACTGAGCGGACATTTTCGTACCGTAAAATACCGGCCGACTTTGCGATGACTTTCGGCTGTTTAAACACGGAACTCGCAGTACCACCAATATGGAATGTACGCATGGTCAGCTGGGTACCAGGCTCACCAATCGACTGCGCTGCGATGATACCAACCGGTTCACCTAGGCGGGCCGGATTTCCGGTGGCCAGGTTTTTGCCGTAACACTTGGCGCAAACACCACGCCGTGACTCACAGGTGAGGACACTACGGATAATCACTTGCTCAACCCCGGCACTTTCAACCTTGCGGGCGGAATATTTGTCGATCAACTCACCGGCCGCAACTAGGATTTCCAGCGTATGCGGGTTGCAAATATCTTCCGTAGCGGTACGCCCAATAATTCGCTGTGCCAACGAAACAAGTTCGTCGTCACCTTCGGTAATCGAACTCACATCGATCCCGTTGAGCGTGTGGCAATCTTCTTCTGTAATAATAATGTCGTGAGAAACGTCGACCAGTTTACGGGTAAGGTAGCCGGAGTCAGCGGTTTTAAGCGCCGTATCGGCCAATCCTTTACGAGCACCATGCGTACTAATAAAGTATTCGAGAACGGACAGACCTTCTCGGAAATTCGAAAGAATCGGGCGTTCAATAATTTCACCGGATGGCTTTGCCATCAGACCACGCATCCCCGCCAACTGGCGGATCTGCTGGCGGCTACCACGAGCGCCCGAGTCGACCATTACATAAACCGGGTTCAGTTCATTCACGGATTCCCTGTTCAACGGATCATCGTTTTTCTCAAGCACATCAAACAGCTTGTTGGTCAGCTTATCATTGGTATCCGTCCAGATATCAATGATCATGTTGTAGCGCTCGCCTTCAGTAATGAGACCCTTCTGATATTTGCCCTCAACGCCTTCGATTTCCTTACGGGCAGCGCCAATCATCTCGCTCTTGTCCTGCGGAATGATCATATCGGACAAACCGATCGACATACCTGAAAGGGTAGCGTGTTCGTAACCGAGATTCTTGAGCCGGTCCAAAACCTGAACCGTTTCGTTATGGCCGGCAACCTCGTAGCACTGTTCGATCATGCCACTCGTCACGTTTTTAGTGGCGGTCTTGTTCGAGAAGCCTAGCGAGGCCGGCCAGACTTCGTTGTAGAACACACGACCAACGGTGGTGGTGATAACCGAACGGTCCATATCGCCGTTGCGCGTTTCGCGCTGGAAATCGGGGTTCCGGTAACGGATGCGATCATGCAGCTTAACCACCCCTTCATCATAGGCCGTGTGCACTTCGTTCAGATCATTCATGATGCGAAGACGTTCTTCCGTCTTTTTCTTCTTTTTACCGAACTTGCGCTCCATCATGTAAGGTTGCGAATCGGAGGTCAGGAAGTAGCAACCCAGCGCGATGTCCTGCGTTGGCGTTGTTACCGGCTTTCCGCTTGAAGGCGAGAAAATGTTGTTCGTCGCGAGCATAAGGCTCTTGGATTCCACCTGTGCTTCAACTGAAAGCGGCACGTGCACCGCCATTTGGTCACCGTCAAAGTCAGCGTTGTAGGCCGTACAGACGAGCGGGTGCAGCTGGATGGCCTGACCTTCAATCAAGACCGGCTCGAAAGACTGAATGGAAAGACGGTGAAGCGTCGGTGCGCGGTTGAGCATGACCGTATGACCACTGGTCACCTCGTCAAGGATATCCCAAACATCGTCGACTTCCTTTTCGATCAGCTTCTTCGCGCTGCGAACGGTGTGCACTACACCGCGCTCTTTAAGCTTGCGGATAATGAACGGCTCAAACAGAACAAGCGCCATCTTTTTCGGAAGACCACACTGATTGAGTTTCAGGGACGGACCCACAACAATGACCGAACGACCGGAATAATCTACCCGCTTACCGAGTAGGTTCTGACGGAAGCGGCCTTGCTTACCCTTCAACATATCGCTGAGCGATTTGAGCGGACGATTGCCCGGCCCCGTGACGGCACGGCCATGACGCCCGTTATCGAAAAGCGCATCCACAGATTGCTGAAGCATGCGTTTTTCGTTGCGGATGATCACTTCCGGCGTCTTCAGTGCCAGCAGGGTGCGCAAACGATTGTTACGATTGATTACCCGACGATAGAGGTCGTTGAGGTCCGATGTGGCGAACCGGCCACCTTCGAGCGGAACCAACGGGCGCAGGTCCGGCGGAATCACCGGCAGCACTTCCATAATCATCCACTCCGGGCGAGAGTTGCTCTTGATGAACCCTTCCATCACCTTCATCTGGTTGACGAGTTTTTTACGCGTCTGCTTGGAGCGCGTGTTCATCATCGCTTCTTCAAGCTGAACCAGCATTTCTGCCGCGTCAATCTTGGTGAGCAATTCCCGGACACCTTCGGCACCGATCTTGGCCACAAAGCTATGGTCGCCATAGTTATCGCACGCTTCGCGGTATTCCTCTTCGGAAAGAAGCTGCTTTTGTTTCAGCGGAGTATCCCCGGCATCCACCACAATATAATTGTCATAATAAAGCACGCGCTCGAGGTTGCGCATGGTCATATCCAGAATAAGCCCCATGCGACTGGGCGTGGCCTTGAAGAACCAAATATGCGAAACCGGAACAGCCAGCTCAATGTGAGCCATACGTTCGCGACGCACCCGCGACAGGGTTACTTCCACGCCACAACGGTCGCAGATGACTCCCTTATGCTTGATACGTTTGTATTTTCCGCACGAACATTCCCAGTCTTTGGTCGGACCAAAAATGCGTTCGCAGAACAAACCGCCCTTTTCCGGCTTGAATGTTCTGTAGTTAATCGTTTCCGGATTTCTTACTTCGCCGTGACTCCATGACCGGATCGACTCCGGCGAGGCGAGCGTAATGCTCGCATAATCGTCGAGATCTTGACGTTTCAACCCGAAAATGTCTGCTGCGCTTGAATTGTTTTCCACCGGTGTTCCTCCTGCAATCTAAAGTATGTGCCGCACTCCGCGGCAACTAGGATGAAAGAATGGGTTCGCCTTCGACGTTCTTCACTTGGAAGTTCAACCCCAACCCTTGCAGTTCTTTGATGAGTACGTTGAACGACTCAGGTCGACCGGAGTCGAGCACGTTCTCGCCCTTAACAATCGCCTCATACATTCGGGTGCGTCCAGCGATGTCATCACTCTTCACCGTCAGGATTTCCTGGAGTGCGTGCGCGGCACCATAGGCCTCCAGTGCCCACACTTCCATTTCCCCGAAGCGCTGCCCCCCATACTGGGCTTTACCACCCAGCGGTTGCTGCGTTACCAGCGAATAAGGACCAACGGCACGGGCATGGATCTTTTCGCTGACAAGGTGGTGAAGCTTGAGCATGTAGATCACACCCACCACAACGCGCTGCTCGAACTTCTCACCAGTGCGTCCGTCGTACAGAACGGTTTTACCGTCTTCCGCCAGACCGGCCTCAACCAGCATATCGCGAATCTGTCGTTCGGAGATGCCATCGAAAATCGGAGTTGCGGCATGCATACCAAGATGTTTACACGCCCAACCCAGATGCGTTTCAAGAACCTGGCCAACGTTCATACGGGAAGGTACACCCAGCGGGTTCAACACGATATCCACCGGAGTTCCATCGGGGAGGAACGGCATGTCTTCTTCGGCAACAATACGCGAAATCACACCTTTGTTACCGTGGCGACCCGCCATCTTGTCACCCACCGAAAGTTTTTTCTTGGTGGCAATATAAACCTTAACCGATTTCACGATACCTGCATCGAGCTCTTCGCCGCTGCCGGCACGATCCAGCGAGCGGTCCTTATCGGCCTTCGCTTCGTGGAACTTGTTACGGTATTCATCGATGATACCCATGATCTTAATTCGGATCGGGCTTGGATCGATTTCAACATGCTGATAGTTCGCCGCCAGCTTCCGCAGAAGCGTCTTTGTGATCTTACGGTTGGCCGGAATGATAACATCGCCGGATTCGGTATTCATCACATCCAGCGGGATCTTTTCACCCAGCAGAATATTGGAAAGCGCCTCCGTCAAATCATCGGTCAGCTGCGAAATAACATCCTCGTGACGATCCTGAATCTCGCCCTGCAGCTTCTTCACATCGGTCGGCTGGCCCTTCTTGAGTTCCTCGCTTTTGGATGAAACCTTGACATCCATAACAATGCCGTTGGTTCCCGAAGGAGCCTTCAGTGAAGTATCGCGAACATCAGCGGCTTTCTCGCCAAAAATGGCACGTAGCAAGCGCTCTTCCGGAGCAAGCTCCGTTTCGCTCTTGGGGGTAATCTTACCCACAAGAATATCGCCGGGCTTAACTTCTGCACCCACTTGAATGATCCCATCGTGCGAAAGGTTTTTCAGCGCCTCTTCACCGACATTTGGAATGTCGCGAGTAATCTCTTCCGGACCCAGCTTGGTATCGCGGGCGCCACACTCGAACTCTTCAATATGGATCGAGGTGTAGACATCGTCGCGCACCAATTTCTGATTGATCAGGATGGCATCCTCGAAGTTGTATCCGCTCCATGGCATGAAGGCGACAACCACGTTGCGCCCGAGAGCGAGTTCGCCCTCATCCGTACCGGAACCGTCGGCGAGCACATCGCCCGCAGCGATCTTCTGTCCGGTTTTAACGAGCGGACGCTGGTTCAGGCAGGTCCCTGCATTCGAGCGCATAAACTTGCGCAAAGGATAATCCGTATAGTCGCTATCCGACGTTTTCTTGGTTGGCATGGAGCCATCCTTGGAAACAACGATGCGATCGGCGGAAGCATAGGCAACCTTGCCGGCCTCCTCGGAAACAACCAGTACACGGGAGTCGCGAGCCAGCCGGCCTTCGATGCCGGTTCCCACGAACGGGCGCTCCGACTTCATCAGGGGAACCGCCTGACGTTGCATGTTCGAGCCCATCAAAGCACGGTTGGCATCGTCATGCTCCAGGAATGGAATCAGACCGGCGGCAATGGATACAACCTGCTTCGGCGAAACGTCCATGTATTGAACTTTTTCCGGCGGAACTTCGATGAAGTCGCCGCGGGCACGAACCATAACGCGATCGTTAACAAAGCAACTCTTCTCGTCGAGTTTGGCGTTGGCCTGGGCAATGATGTAGCGTTCTTCCTCGTCGGCGGTAAGCCAATCAAGTTTTTTGCTGACCTTGCCTTTGGCACACTTCAAATACGGCGTCACGATAAAGCCGTATTCATTGACCTTGGCAAACGTAGAAAGCGAAGAAATCAGTCCAATATTCGGACCTTCCGGCGTTTCAATCGGGCAGATACGACCATAGTGCGAACTATGTACGTCACGAACCTCGAAGCCCGCGCGATCGCGGTTCAATCCCCCCGGTCCCAGTGCGGAAAGACGGCGCTTATGCGTAAGTTCCGACAGCGGGTTGGTCTGGTCCATGAACTGCGACAACTGCGAGCGTCCAAAGAAATCCTTGATCACGGCAGAAAGCGCCTTCGGGTTGATCAGCTTCTGCGAAGAAAGGCGATCAACAGTCGTATCGAAAATAGTCATACGCTCTTTGACGAGGCGCTGGATGCGGGCCAAGCCCACACGGCACTGCCCTTCAAGCAGTTCACCAACGGTGCGGATGCGGCGACTGCCGAGGTGGTCGATATCGTCGAGCGTACCTTCGCCCATGCGCACCATCAGCAGGTAGCGAAGCGCTTCAACCACGTCTTCAACTTCCAGTGTGAGCGAAGTGCTTTCAATGCCCAGCTTCTGCTGGATTTTATAGCGTCCAACGCGGCTGAGGCTAAAGCGGGCTTCATCGAAAAACAGGCGTTTAATCATCTGGCGAGCCGATGCGGTTGTGGGCGGATCCCCCGGACGGAGTTTTTGGTAGAGGTCTTTAAGAGCCTCGTCAACCGTCCGCGTGGTGTCGGCCTGCACGCTCTTGATGAACGTACCCTGATCCCACGAGACATCAACCACGGCCACCTTCTTGTAGCCGGCCAGTTTCATGCGCTGAATCATGTCGAGCGTCAAATTGTCGTATCGACGACCAATAACGGACTCCGAGTCCGCATCGATGATATCATCACTGAGCACCAGATTTTCAAGATCCGCTTCTTTGATCGTCTTTTTCGCCAGCGAGAATTCAGCAAACTTATAGTAGAGTCCGAGAATTTCTTCGTCGTTTTCGTAGCCGAGTGCGCGCAGGAAGGTGGATGCAAGGAATTTGCGGCGGCGGCGTTTGCGGTCGAGATAAATATAAATCAGATCGCTGGTATCGAACTGCGCCTCAATCCACGAACCATGGTCGGGAATGATACGGAACGAATGCAGGATCGACCCATTGGCATGCTGCGTTTTTTCAAAGCAGATGCCCGGCGAACGATGCAGCTGGCTGACAATGACACGCTCTGCGCCATTAACTACAAAACTGCCGCTGGAGGTCATCAGCGGAATTTCACCCATGAAGAGGGTATCTTCGCGGATGTCTTCACCCTCACGCAGCTTAAACGTGACATATAGCGGAGCCGAGAAGGTTTCCCCTTCACGGACCGACTCGAGATGCTTGAGTTTGGGAGCCTTTATTTCGTAACTCACAAAATCGAGGGCAATCTGCCCATCGTAGCTCTCGATCGGAAAAGCTTCTCCGAGTACGGCTTGCAATCCCATCTTCTTGCGACGGGAAGGCGCGACATCCTGTTGAAGGAAGTCCCGGTATGAATTCAGTTGGATTTCTATTAAGTCAGGCGCTTCGAGCGCATCAGTAAGCTTACCAAAGTTTTTTCTTTCAGCCATCCCGTACCTTCAGGTTCATATTGGAGAACACTTGCTCCCCTTTGGGTCTCAAAGGGGAACAATCTACAAGCCATCATGAGGATGGCATGATCTGTAAGAAGTCGAGCAAACAGCGAGTTTACTTGAGTTCTACGGATGCTCCAACACCTTCGAGCTTTTCCTTCCAAGACTCAGCATCTTCTTTGGAAACGCCAGCCTTGACTGATGCAGGGGCACCGTCAACGAGTTCTTTAGCTTCCTTCAAACCAAGACCGGTCAGTGAGCGAAGTTCCTTGATGACCTGGATCTTAGAGGCACCAGCAGCAGTCAGCACAACGTCGAACTCGGTTTGTTCGGCTGCAGCGCCACCTTCATCACCACCGGCAGGAGCTGCAACGGCAACGGCAGCAGGAGCTGCAGCGGTTACGCCCAGACGGTCTTCAAGAGCCTTAACCAGCTGAGAGAGTTCAAGAACCGAGATGGTTTCAACCCAATCAACGAATTCAGCCATTTTACCTTCGAGTACTACTTCTTCTTTTACTGTTTCTTCAGACATTGTCGTTTCTCCTTACACTACTTGTTAAAATTGTTACTCTTGCTCTTTTTTGTTTTTCGCTGCACTCAGCACATACACCAGGCTCGCGACCTTCTGGTCGAGTACACCGACCAACTGGCTGCACGGAGCCTGCAAGGTCCCCAGCAACTGGGCACGCAGTACATCCTTGGATGGAAGTTTGGCCAGTGTGGCCACGTCTTCAGCGCTAACCGCTTTGCCTTCAACAAAACCGCCCTTAACCACGGGCACACTGTTCGCAGCGGAAAACTTCTTTATGATCTTGGCAACCTCGACCACATCGCTGTCGCCATAGATCATTGCGGTCTGCCCTTTGAGCAGCTCTGATGCGTCGGCTGGGAGCGCACGATTGAGCATGCGGTTCTTCACCACAGAGAACGAAGCGCCCTGCTCACGAAGAGAGCCTTTAAGCTCGGTGGTTGCAGGCATATCCATTCCGGTATAATCGGTCAGGATCATGTACAACGCACCAGATACGCACTCATCGAGTTCCGCAGCCATCGACTGCTTTTCCGGTCTGATATTTTTGTTTTCAGATTTCATTATCGTAACCCACCCTTCTAAGCGGATAATTCCTTAAGCGTTACCCGCAGTCCGGGACCCATCGTACTGGAAATAGAGCAACGCTTGATATAAGTACCTTTTGCACTTGCGGGCCTTGCTCCATGGATTGCATCAACAATCGCTTTTGCATTTTCGACCAGAGCATTCTTATCAAACGAACGCTTACCGAACGGAACCGCAATATTGCCGTTGCGATCCATGCGGAACTCAACCCGACCGGCTTTCAGCTGGTTAACAGCTGCGGCGGTGTCATCGGTAACGGTGCCGGTCTTTGGATTAGGCATCAAGCCGCGCGGACCAAGCACTCGAGCCACTTTACGCACTTCCTTCATCGCATCGGGAGTTGCCACGGCGGCGTCGAAGTCTGTCCAACCATCCTGAACTTTCTTGATCAGATCTTCAAAACCAACTTCGGCGGCACCTGCTTCGCGAGCGGCATCGGCCGACTCACCTGTTGCGAACACGATCACCCGGACATCTCTACCGGTACCATGCGGAAGCGCCACGGTTGAGCGGATCGCCTGATCCGATTTTGACGGGTCAACACCCATTCGGAACGCGAGTTCAAATGTTTCGTCGAAATTGGCCGTCGGGTTTTCCTTCAGGAATCCGATAGCGCCATCTACGCTGTAATCAGAATCCCGATCGACCTTTTCAGCCACATTTCTGTATTTTTTGCCGTTAATAGCCATTTTATTCCACCTCAATTCCCATGCTGCGCGCAGTGCCAGCAATGATCCGCACAGCGGCATCCATATCATGAGCGTTCAGGTCGTCCTTCTTGACTTCAACGATCTCCTCAAGCTGCGCGCGGGTTACTTTGCCAACCTTGTCGCGATTCGGAACACCCGATCCCTTTGCGAGACCAGCGGCCTTTTTCAGCAACACGGCTGCGGGCGGGCTTTTCGTGATAAACGAGAAGCTGCGATCTTTGTATACCGTAATAACGACCGGAATAACCATTCCCGTCTGGCTCTGCGTTGCAGCGTTGTACGCCTTGCAGAACTCCATAATATTCACACCATGCTGACCCAGTGCCGGACCAACCGGCGGTGCAGGATTCGCTTGTCCTGCCGGGATCTGTAGCTTGATGTAACCTGTGATTTCCTTAGCCATAACAATCCTCAATCAAATTTATTCGGCCGAACGTTCGACTTGCCAGTATTCGAGTTCCACCGGAGCGGAGCGTCCAAAGATCGCAACCGAGATCTTCAGCTTGCCGCGTTCCGGATCGACTTCTTCGATCATGCCGCTGAAGTTCATGAAAGGACCATCCGTCACTTTCACGGTTTCCCCCGGCTCGAACATCACCTTCGGAGCAACAGTTTCCTTCTTCTCTTCGAGCTGGTTGACAATGCTGTTTACTTCATCATCGCTCAAAGGAGTCGGTCTTTCACCACCTAGAAAACCAATAACGCCGGGCGTATTCTGAATAAAATACCAAGCGCGTTCGTTAAAAGTGCTGCCCTCATCGTATAGGCAGATGTGGATCAGTACGTATCCCGGAAAAAACTTCCGGTTGACGGTCGTCTTTCTGCCCTGCTTCACTTCAGACACCTTTTCGGCCGGAATCAATACCTCGCCGATGATGTCTTCCATCTCTTCTTGCTGTACACGACTGGCAATGTTCTTCTGAACCTTGAGCTCGTGCCCGGAAAGCGCGTGTAGGATGAACCACTGTTTATTCATGTTAAAAGGTATCCCTACTAAATAAACTAGCGAATGAGGAACCTGAGCAAGCCCATGTTCACCACATCGCATAACCCTACGAACGCGCCAAGGATAATGACCGAAATGATCACTACCACCGACTGGCCAAACAACTCCTTGCGGGTGGGCCATGAGCACTTAAACAACTCGACCTTGACTTCTTCGAGGAACGCTTTCAGATTTCCGATGCTCTGGGTTAATTTATTCATTTTTCTTTCCGTTTCAAATACATGGCAGGTCGGAAGGGACTCGAACCCCTAACAGCCGGTTTTGGAAACCGGTGCTCTACCAATTGAACTACCGACCTGTCTCAAAATCGATCAACTATTTCGTTTCTCGATGCAACGTATGACGCTTGTCCCGCCGACAGTACTTCTTGATTTCGCGGCGGCCGGTCTCCAGCTTCTTGTTTCTGGTGCCCGTGTAGTTGCGCTCTTTGCACTCGGTACAGGCCAGAGTAATTATATCTCTTGGCATCGTTTCGTCCTGTTTAAAATTAAACGGGAAGGGCAGGAACAACGCCTACCCCTTCCCGATGTGAAACAACGTTATGCAGAGATTTCGGTAACGCGACCAGCACCAACGGTACGGCCACCTTCACGAATCGCGAAACGCATGTGCTGTTCCATCGCAATTGGGGTGATGAGCTCAACATTCATGGTGATGTTATCACCAGGCATAACCATTTCCACGCCTTCTGGCAGTGTGATGTCGCCGGTCACGTCCGTTGTACGGAAGTAGAACTGCGGACGGTAGCCCTTGAAGAACGGCGTATGACGGCCACCTTCGTCCTTGGACAGAACGTAAACTTCGCCCGTGAACTGGGTGTGTGGGCTGATGGAACCGGGCTTAGCCAGAACCTGACCGCGCTGTACTTCTTCCTTCTTGGTACCGCGAAGCAGAACACCAACGTTGTCGCCGGCCTGACCTTCGTCGAGGATCTTGCGGAACATTTCAACACCCGTGCAGGTGGTTTTCGCCGTATCCTTGATGCCAATGATCTCAACTTCGTCGCCCGTGTGGATCACACCACGCTCAACACGACCGGTAACAACCGTTCCGCGACCTTCGATGGAGAACACGTCCTCGATCGGAAGAAGGAAAGGAAGATCCGTTACACGCTCGGGCTCCGGAATCCAGCTGTCGAGAGCGTCCATCAGATCCTGAATGCATTGAGCTTCCGGACCTGTCGGGTTCTGAATAGCAGGCAGAGCAGCACCGCGAATGATCGGGCTGTCTTCTTCGAAATCATACTTGGCGAGAAGCTCCTGAATTTCCATCTCAACGAGCTCGATCAATTCTTCGTCATCGACGAGGTCGCACTTGTTAAGGAAAACAACGATTTTCGGAACACCCACCTGACGGGCCAGCAGAATGTGCTCGCGGGTCTGGGGCATGGGACCGGAAGGAGCTTCAACCACGAGAATCGCGCCGTCCATCTGGGCAGCACCCGTGATCATGTTCTTCACGTAGTCGGCATGGCCGGGGCAGTCGACGTGAGCGTAGTGACGCTTGTCAGATTCGTATTCAACGTGCGAAGTCGCAATCGTCAGAATCTTAGTAGAGTCACGGCGTCCTTGGGACTCGGAAGCTTTAGCAACGCTGTCATACGCGATGTATTCAGCCAAACCCTTGGCCGCCTGCACGCAAGTGATGGATGCTGTTACAGTAGTTTTACCATGGTCAACGTGACCAATCGTGCCCACATTCACGTGGGGCTTTGTCCGTTCGAACTTATCCTTAGCCATTTTGTTTACCTCCTGAATATTTCTCAGTTAATCTTACTTTAATCACAAATTTATGGAGCCCATGAGCAGATTTGAACTGCTGACCTCATCCTTACCAAGGATGCGCTCTACCAACTGAGCTACATGGGCATCGCCCATCCTTTTAAATCAACACAGACAAAAAAACCTTGTTGCACACCGGTAACAAGAATGCGCCCACAAAGTCTCTTTTCTGTTAATGAATTCCATCAAACGGCCAAATCCTATTTGGCACATAAGGCGGCACACTTTATAGAAATCCGTTTACGTGTCAACACCCAAGCCGAAAAAAACTTCAGCAAATTCGAGGCAGGGGTTCGGAGGCAGAAATCCCCAATGTTCGCAGGGGTCCCATTCCGGTTTTGAGCGCGGTTTTCCCGAAAACGCCACCATAATCTCCCCAACAATCTCCGAGCCCGCATCAAATGAAGAATTCCTTCGTGTTTTCAAGGTTTTTTCGGCAACTTCCAGCGAGACGACAAAAATAGCCCGCCCTTCGTTTGCACTATAACAGGGAGCGAACCCAAGCAATTCCGACGCCCCCGACACCGCGTCCGAAACTGGAAATTCTTTTCCTCCAATAAAACAACCCGCCGCTGATCTTCACTCAACTCGTTAAAAGCCGCGACAAAACCCACCGCGCACGGGATTGCGTATCCACCCAGCATCCACCTCGAAAATTATGCCGTTCAGCGGTTCGGCTCGAATACGGGGTAAACAGGGGTCAAGGTTGCTTCGACGCGGTACTGCCGCAATGAATGCAATAGATCCCGCCTGCCGGAGTTTGCTGCTGGCAGCTTCCGCAACTTTGATACTGCTGCACTCCACAGAATGGACAGACCATCGCACCGGGAGGAAGTTTTTTACTGCAATGAATGCACGCCCCCTTCATCAGCCGCTTCTGTCGCACCTTTTGAGGATTAAACACCTTTCTCTGAATCAGGTAAACGAGGAACAATCCAACTGCAATCGCCGCGACAATGACCAGATAATTCCAGATTGCAATGAGATGAAGCGACTTGAGCAACTTGAACAGGTTTTTAAAAAAATGGTTAGGAATGAGATCAACCACCACCTCGATCACCTTAAAGATAATCGGCAACGCCGCAATGACCAGCAAATGACTCGACACCAGAGTCTGGATACGATTCTCCTTTTTTACGCTCCGCCCGCTCCAAACATAGAAGACCGCAAAAATGGGCAGAATAAAAATCAGCTGCCAACCCAGCTCCTTCAACGGATACCAATGTTCAAAGCGCTTGAAATCATCAACCACCTGCTGGCGGTTCTGGCTTTCCGGACTAACGATGCTCCAAACCTCCCGAACCCCGGAGTGCGCATTGATCTCATTTTCAATGGTTGCGATATCGGAGGTCAACCGCTCAATTCGGGCAGTAAGATCTCCTGAACGCTTCGCAATGGATGCTGTTGTGTTTTTCGCCGCATCCACACCGGCTATGTTTTCCAGCAAATGCGTATCATAGGCCCTTTTCGCCTTGTCCTGACTCGCAAAAACCCGGCTTCGCTCCTCCACACTCTGCTTCCGCTCGACAAACAAGCCCAACAGCGCCTTGTCCTGGGAGAGCACTTTTACCTTCTCATAAAAATCGCGGCAGAGAGGGTGCATCTTCTTCAGGTTGCCCTTCTCAAAAGGGCTGTTGTAGCGATATGAATAGTTTTTGCGATCGGACAAAACAAGCGACTGCAACTTGGACATCCGGCTGGAGGGCGACCAGGTCTGCTCAATGAATACCTGACGGGCAACACGCGGCATGTATTCACTGGGAGAGGTGAGCTGGCGCGTGTGATCATCCAGGCCGCTGAAAACCATCGTCAGGACAAATAAATCCAACAGGATGATCGTAGCCAGCGAAAGCTTATTGAGCGGTTCCGCCTCCCCCACGGTCGTCAGCCTGCTTTTAAATTCCTTGATCCTTCCCTTGAACATAAACACTCCCAACTGTGATTTACCAACTCAGGCGTCAACCCCTTGCATTGGGCCCGTTAACAATCAAAGAACTATATATTTTGCACAAGATATTCTTTCACGGCATCGATATCATTGGCAATGAAATCGCAGCGGGTTTCCGCATCGGCAAGAGCGGCGAGCGTCGGGTGATGAACCTCTTCGCCGATGGCATCCACAATGGCCTGCGTGAACTTGGCCGGATGCGCGGTGGCGAGACAGATGGTCGGCGCAGAGTCGGACTGATGCTGCTCGGCAACATAGACCCCGACGGCGGTATGCGGATCCAGCACATAACCATACTGTTCATGATATTTCTTGATGGTCGCCATGGTGGCGGCCGTGTCGCCGCGCCCCGCAGCAAACAGATCATCCACCCCGTCATTGTCATTTTTTTTGACACACAACTCCCCCGACTGAGTGAAGTCAGCCATCAGGGCAGCCAGTTTTTCGGGATCTTTCCCCACCTTATAATAGAGGTAGCGCTCAAAGTTGCTGGCCACCTGAATATCCATCGAAGGGCTGATCGTCGGAACCACCGAAGCCATGCCGTAGACCCCGCTGTTAAAGAAGCGTGACAGAATATCGTTTTCATTGGTGGCCAAAATCAACTTGCTGATCGGCAGACCCATACGCTGAGCGAGGTAGCCCGCGAGAATGTCGCCAAAGTTTCCAGTCGGCACGGAAAACTGAACGGAGGCTGCTCCGGTCTTTTCCATCGTACGGAATGCGGAATAAAAATAGTAGACCGTCTGCGCCAGCACCCGGGCCCAGTTGACGGAGTTGACGGAACCGAGCGAGTGCTCGGTCTTGAAATCAACATCGCTAAACGTGGTTTTCATGATGTGCTGGCAATCATCAAACGTACCCTCGACGGCCAGATTAAACACGTTGCTGTCGAGCACACTGGTCATCTGCTTTTCCTGCAACGGGCTGGTGCGCCCTGCCGGGTGCATGATGAAAATATTGATCTGGGGCTTGCCGCGCACACCGTGAATGGCCGCACTTCCGGTATCGCCGCTGGTGGCGCCGAGAATATTCAAGCGGCCGCCACGCTGCTCCAGAATATACTCGAATAGGTTGCCGAGAAACTGCAGGGCCACATCCTTAAAGGCCAGCGTCGGCCCGTGGAACAGCTCCAGAATCTGAAAACCACCAACCTCTACAGAAGGAGCAACCTCGTCATGATCGAACGTGGCATAGCTGTCGTCGATCAGCTTTTTAAGATCATCAGCCGGAATATCCGTGGCAAACAGGCGAATCACCTCAAACGCAAGATCCTGATAGGAAAGCTTCGACCACTCATCTAACTTAGCCTCAACGTTCGGCAGTTCCGCAGGCAGCAACAGTCCCCCGTCCGGCGCCAGCCCGGTCATCACCGCATCCTGAAATTCAATGGGCTCCATCTGCCCGCGTGTGCTGATATATCTCATCGCTAATATCCTTAAAGTAGTAAACTGCGAATAGTTAATCATGCGCCGTCTGTATTAAAGAATAAAATTGCCTCCAGCGAAACCGAGCGGTAGCTTCTTCGGCAATTCAAACGAGGACGCTCCATGAATACGATAGAACAGATCCACAAAACAGCGAAAGAACTGATACCGCTCTATGCGCAGACGGAGGCCGACCTGCCCGACCGCCCCCTATGGGAGCACCCTGAAATCAATCAGGCCGTCGAGGCCCTGCATATTTTATCCGATGTACTCTTCCCCGGGAAACGCATTCCCAGACCGTCCGACTTTCAGGCATTCTTCATTACACAGCTTGAAAATGTAGCTAATATTCTACAGCAGGAAATCGAAAAGGCCCTGCCCTTCCGCTGGATTGGCGCAGCCGACCTACACGAAAATCGACCCCCGCTGGAGAATCTCAGCCAGACCACCGCCGAGATCGCGAACCAATTCATTACAAGCCTCCCCCGCATCCGCGCCCTGTTGGTGGAGGACGTAAAGGCCGCCTACAACGGCGACCCGGCAGCCCTCAGCTACGCCGAGGTCAAACTGGCCTACCCCGGACTTGTCGCCATCACCTCGCACCGCATCGCTCACGAGCTCTACAAACTCGACGTCCCCCTGATCCCGCGCATCATGAGTGAATATACCCACTCACTCACCGGAATCGACATCCATCCCGGCGCAACCATCGGCAAAGGATTCTTCATCGACCATGGAACGGGTGTGGTTATTGGCGAAACCTGCCACATCGGCGATAACGTCAAACTTTACCAAGGCGTTACCCTCGGCGCGAAAAGCTTTCCACTCGACGAGCATGGCCGTCCGATCAAACACATCCAACGCCATCCCACCGTGGAAAACAACGCCATTATCTACGCCAACAGCACCATTCTCGGTGGCGATACCGTGATCGGCAGGGGCTCGGTCGTGGCAGGCAATGTCTTCCTCATGAAGAGCACCCCGCCCGGCAGCCTGGTTACCCGCACCGAGAGCGGTGTTGTGATCCGCACAAAGGAAACCCCCGGGCACGGTCTCGGAATTTAGAAAAACTCTGCAAAAAGGACTAGACTTGCCGGGAGCCTTTCCCTATACATACCCCTCTTTTGCGCGATTCCCCGATCTCGCGAATGACTGAATTTAATAAACGAATGGTGCTATTATGCCTAAAATGAAAACAAAAAAGTGTGCAGCCAAACGGTTTAGCAAAACCGGCACAGGCAAACTGAAACGCAACCACATGGGCGGAAGTCACATCTTGTCCAACAAAAATCGCAAACACAAACGGAAACTGCGCAGCTCCGACATCGTCGATCAGGCCGATATGAAGCGCATCACCCCGTTCATCTAATTTGCTGGAGATTGAATCATGCCAAGAGCAACGAATGGACCGGCCTCGCGCCGCAGAAGAAACAACCGCCTGAAACTCGCAAAGGGTTTTCGGGGCGCACGCAGTAAACTTTTTCGCACGGCGACCGAAGCCGTCGACCGTGCACAGGCCATGGCCTATGTGCACCGGAAGCACAAGAAGCGCAACTATCGCCGCCTTTGGATTGTGCGTGTTAATGCCGCATGCCGCATGAACGGCATCAGCTACAGCCGATTCATTGACGGATGCAACAAAGCAGGTATCGGCCTCAACCGCAAGATGCTTTCCGAGATCGCAATCCACGATGCGGAAGGTTTCACCAAAGTGGTTGAAACCGCTAAAGCCAAAGTTTGCTAGATCCAGCAGACCATGCTTTGCAAAGACCGGCACCCGCCGGTCTTTTTTTGTGCCTTCCCGTCTTCCAATACTCCCATTCTTTGAATATCGTTCCAGATATCTAAAATCACGGAGCCAGCACAATGATTAAAGAAGCCGTCGCCAAACTCATCAGCAAAGAAGCGCTCACCCGCGAGGAGGCCGCCGCCGCCATGACCGACATTATGTCCGGCAACGCCTCCGAAGCCCAGATCGGCGCGTTCATTACCGGACTCCGCCTGACCGGTGAAACACCGGCGGCCATTGCCGGCTGCGCGGAAGTCATGCGGTCAAATGCCACACCAATCAAATGCGACGACCCCAACGCGGTCGACATTGTCGGCACCGGAGGCGACGGTGCGCACACCTTCAACATTTCCACCACCTCCGCCTTCGTCATTGCCGGTGCCGGCGTGACGGTGGCCAAGCACGGCTCCTACGGTGTATCGAGCAAGTGCGGAAGCGCCAACGTCCTTTCCGAACTCGGCGTAAACCTCCAGTATTCCCCCTCCCGCATGGAAGAATGCCTGGCGGAGATGGGGATCGCCTTCCTGTTTGCACCCGCCCTTCACCCGGCCATGAAACACGTGGTCGGCCCGCGTCGCGAACTGGGCGTCTGGAGCATCTTTAATATACTCGGGCCACTCTGCAATCCAGCCGGCGCAAAGAACGGCATTATGGGCGTCTTCAAGCCCGAACTGGTACCGATTGTTTCCGATGCCTGCGCACAACTGGAAATGAACCACCAGTTTATCGTGCATGGCAACGACGGCCTCGACGAATTCACAACCACAACCACCACGATGGTCACCGAAATCCGCCGCGGAAAAGTAAAGAGTTACGAAGTACAGCCCGCCGGACTTGGACTCTCAATGGCAACCGCAACCGATCTGGTTGGCGGAGAACCCGCCGAGAACGCGGCGATTACCCGCGCTATCCTCGGCGGTGAAAAGGGACCGAAACGCGACATTGTTCTGCTCAATTCCGCTTTCGCCATCATGGCCGGCGGCAAGGCTGACTCCCCGCAGGCAGGACTGGCCCTGGCCATCGAATCCATAGACTCCGGCGCGGCACTCGCCAAACTGGATGCTCTGGCAAAGATGTCCCAAGGATAGGCGTACAATATTTTGGAAGGCCCTGCCGTTCTGTTTTCAACCAGGAGTCCCCAATGAAAATTAAATTTATTATTGCGGTAACAGCTATCGCCTGCGTCGCAGTAGCACGGCCCTATCCCGTTGTCGACACAGCCCAAACGCAGTCCTACGGCGAGTATGAAGGACAAGATGCGCAATACATCGCCCATCCGCCCAGCTACAGGCTTAACAGCAACGGTACGGTCAGCGACCTCATTACCGGCCTGATGTGGACCCGGGATCCCGGCGAAAAGAAAACGTACGATGAAGCGATCAACGGAGCAGCCGACTGCGAGGTCGGTGGTTATGATGACTGGCGGCTGCCAACCATCAAGGAACTCTATTCCCTGATCCAGCTCAACGGAACCGACCCCGACCCCATGAGTATTGATACATCCGGACTCAAACCGTTTATCGACGATTCGGTCTTCATTTTTCAGTACGGAAAAGAAGAAGACGGGGACCGCATCATCGATTCGCAGTTTGCCACCAGCACCAAATACGTCAGCACCACCATGGGCGGAAACGAAACCATGTTTGGCGTCAACTTTGCCGACGGGCGCATCAAGGGCTATCCTATTTTTGACCGTCGGCGGGGCGGCCAGAAAAAATTCTATGTCCTCTATGTTCGCGGGAACCCGGAATACGGAAAAAACCAATTCAAAGACAACCGCGACGGCACCATCACCGACGAAGCCACCGGACTGACGTGGATGCAGGCCGACAGCGAACAAGGCATGGACTGGCCGGCGGCTCTTGAATATGCCGAAAGCCTCGAATTTGCCGGACACAACGATTGGCGACTTCCCAACGCCAAGGAACTGCAAAGCATCATCGACTATACCCGCTCGCCCGACACCACCGACTCGGCCGCCATTAACCCAATCTTTGACGCCACCGAGATCAAGAATGAAGGTGGCAAAAAGGACTTTGCCCACTATTGGACCAGCAGCACCCACGTCGGCGCGCACGGCAGCGACACGGCGGTCTACTTTGCCTTCGGCCGCGCCCTCGGCTTCATGCCGGATCGCCGCACCGATGAATACACCCTGATGGACGTCCATGGCGCGGGCGCGCAGCGTTCCGACCCGAAGACCGGCGATGCATCGTCCTTCCCCCACGGTCGCGGGCCGCAGGGCGATGTCATCCGAATCGAGAACATGGTACGCTGCGTGCGCGGTGGCAATGTGGAAAGGATCGAGTCGAAACCCAATACCGAACAGCCGGCTTCAAACAAAAAGCCGGCCCGTGAAAAAGGGCTCGGAAGCAGTCGCTTTATCGTGCGGCTCGACCGCAATAACGACGGACAGGTTTCACGTGATGAGTTTGACGGACCCCCGCACCATTTCCAGATTCTGGACAAGAATGATGACGGTCTCATCAGCGCAGACGAAGCCCCGATCGGGCCGCCGCCCGGGGCCCCCAGGCAGAATGACAGGAACAACCGACCCTAATCGGATTCTTCTATTTTCCGGGTTTCGAAGAAGTGCTTGTAAAGAAACTCTTTGATCGGCTCAAGGCCTTCGCCCAACTCAGCCGAGATTTCATAGATCATCTCGTCGGTGCGCGCCTTGAATTCCTTCAGGTTTTTATCTGCACCGGGAGAATCCATCTTATTGGCAACCACGAGATAGGGCGTGCAGGAAAGCTCTTCCATGTGCAACCGAAGTTCCTCCTTCAGATGCAGGAAATCCTCGGTGGGGTTCCGGTCATCCGTACCGGCCATATCGAGGACAAACAGAATGAACCTTGAGCGCTCAATGTGACGCAGGAACTGATGCCCCAGCCCCACGCCATCGTGTGCGCCATCGATCAGACCGGGGATGTCGGCAATCTTCAGGCGGCTGAAGTTTTCATATTCCAGCGTTCCGACAATCGGATTGATGGTGGTAAAAGGATAGGGTGCAATTTTGGGATGCGCATGGGTGAGCTGACTGAGCAAGGTTGACTTGCCGGCATTGGGGTAGCCCACCAGCCCGACATCGGCCATAAGCTTGAGTTCAAGCCACAACACCTTTTCCTCGCCCTTGGTTCCTTCGGTAAACTGACGAGGGGTCTGATTGGTTGAACTTTTAAAGCGGAGATTCCCAATCCCGCCTTTCCCGCCTTTGGCCACCACCAGCTCTTCACCGGGCTCAAGAAGTTCCCCTAGAAACTCATCGGTTTCAGCATCGCGAACCACCGTGCCCGGAGCCACTTTGACCACGCAGTCCTCGGAGTTGCGCCCGTGGCAATTCGATCCCATTCCGTGCTGCGCATGCCGGGCACGCTGATGGGGTTTGTAGTAAAGCGGAAGCAGCGAATCTTCGTTATCGTCGCACCGCAGGATCACGGAACCGCCCAAGCCGCCATCGCCACCATCGGGGCCACCCCTGGGAATGAATTTTTCGCGGCGAAAGGATACGCATCCATTACCGCCGTTTCCGGCGCGGACATAGAGCTTGATGCGGTCTTTGAATACAACGTGTTTCATGGGGTGAGTTTAAGGGGTTAAGCGATGAAGTGTTAAGCGTTAAGTGTCTGGTTTTAAGAGCGGGGGTCTGGTTTCGGACATTGAAGCTTAAAACTGAACACCTTCAACCTTAAAACTGCGGAATTTGTTCCGCCAAAAAAAAAGGCGGGCTTAAACCCGCCTTTGCAAGCTCGACTGACCTGAATTAGGCCGTCGTGATTTCGCGAATGTGAACTTTGCGCTGACGCTTGTTGAATTCAACAACGCCGTCCTTAAGTGCGAAAAGCGTGTAGTCGCGTCCCTGCCCCACGTTTACACCGGGATGAAAACGAGTACCGAGCTGGCGAACCAGAATACTGCCGGCCGTCACTTTTTCCCCACCGAAGCGTTTTACGCCACGGCGTTGAGCATTACTATCGCGACCATTGCTTGATGATCCTTGTCCCTTTTTATGAGCCATGACAAACCTCCTGAATAAATTCCAAACTATGCGGTGATTTCTTCCACTTTGATCTTAGTGAGCCCCTGACGGTGCCCGATCTTACGACGATACCCTTTACGGCGCTTTTTCTTGAAGGAGTAGATCTTCTTTCCGCGAAAGTTTTCTACCACCGAAGTCTTTACCTTGGCTCCATCCACAACGGGTGCACCAATCGTAAGTTCACTGCCGTTGGACACGGCCAGCGCATCGAATTCCACGCTTGCACCTGCGTCCTCAGCGAGCAACTCCACATCAAGAACGTCGCCCTGCTGAACGCGGTATTGTTTTCCACCGGTTTCAATAACAGCATATGCTTCCATAAATTTCCTCAATACCCCTGTAGGGCTTTGCTTTCCAAAAATCAAGAGGCGGAAACTACGGAATCGCCCCCGCACTGTCAACACTTAAAAAACCGCAAAATAGCGCACCGTTTCAAAATTATAAAAGTCGGTGTTGACAGCCCAATCCATGACGGTCTATAAAGTCCGTCCTTTTGCGGGGGATTAGCTCAGCTGGGAGAGCGCGTGCATGGCATGCACGAGGTCATCGGTTCGATCCCGTTATCCTCCACCACTCTTAAGCCCGGTCCAATGGATCGGGCTTTTTTACGTTTAACTCCACGATCGCCACCAGTAATGCGTTTTCCCGCAGGGATAAACCTAGATTCGGGAATGGCCTAGTTTGCTGCAGATGCAAGATTTGCCGA
>CAZWZW010000031.1:0-23111 GCA_964639125.1 uncultured Verrucomicrobiota bacterium | reverse complement strand
AATTTATACAACCAATGTATTGGTGATGCAGGAGGGGGCGTGTACTATAACCTCGATTTTTTATGGAGTTTTTTCGTGATAGACCTTCATGTACATTCTTTCTATTCGGACGGCACCGATTCGCCGGCCGAGTTGGTGGCTTTGGCCGAGCAACGCAATCTGCGAGCGCTTGCATTGACGGATCATGATACGGTGGGAGGGATTGTTCCATTGTTTGCGGCAACGGCCTCGTCGTCGGTCGAGGCGATTCCGGGTATTGAGTTGAGTGCCGAGTGCCAGCACGGAACCATGCATATTCTCGGTTATTTCATCGATCACGCCTGTGAGAAGCTGCTGGAAAAGCTCGAAAAAGTTCGCATAGGTCGTGAGGAGCGTAATCAGGAAATCCTGAAGAAGCTTAATAAATTAGGTTATGTTTTGCTTTGGAGCGATGTGGAAAAGCTGGCGGGCAGGGATGTGGTTGGTCGGCCTCATTTTGCCGAGGCGCTCGTGGCGCGGGGCCATGTCAAAAACCGTAAGGCCGCGTTTGATCTGTTGTTGGCCAAGGGGCGTCGCGCCTATAGCGAACGTTACCGCTATACCGCCCGGGAGTGTATTGAGTTGATTCGCGAGGCTGGCGGGGTCTCGGTGCTCGCACATCCGGCTACCGTCTTTCTTTCCGACGACAAGCTAAAACCGTTGGTCAAGGAGTTGAAGGGGTATGGTCTGGGAGGAATCGAGGCCTACTATGCGGAACAGCACCCCGAGAATATCCGCAAGTTTACCAAGTGGTCAAAGGAACTGGACCTGATCGCGACCGGCGGCACCGATTATCATGGGGGAAATACGCCGGATCTCAAACTGGGATCCGGCTTTGGTCAACTTCGCGTGCCCGATGAGGCTCTGACCATGCTGAAGGCCGCAACCGGGCGGAGCTAGGCCTTATTTCGCATAGTTTTCAGCAACTTTTTCCCAGTTGATGACGTTGAAGAATGCTGCAATGTAGTCGGGGCGCCGGTTCTGGTAGTTCAGATAGTAGGCATGCTCCCAGACATCCAGTCCAAGGATAGGAACCCCGTCGCAGGGCACATGCTTCATTAGTGGATTATCCTGATTGGGTGTTGAGCACACACTTAGTTTTCCCCCATCGTGCTTGCAGAGCCACGCCCAACCGGAACCGAACCGGGTGGCCGCCGCCTTACTGAACTGTTCCTTGAATGCCTCAAAGCCTCCAAACGAATGGTTGAGGGCTGCGGCAATATTTCCGCTGGGTTGTCCGCTTCCGTTCGGCCCCATGATTTCCCAGAAAAAGGAGTGGTTGGCGTGTCCGCCTCCATTGTTTTGAACGGCCGTGCGCTTATCTTCCGGAACTTCATCCAGGCGGGAGCAAAGTTCGCAAAGAGAGATTCCCGACAGGTTGGTTCCTTCAAGCGCAGCGTTCACATTGTTGACGTACGCCTGATGGTGTTTTGTGTGGTGAATTTCCATGGTACGCGCATCGATGTATGGCTCGAGTGCATCGTAGGCATAGGGCAGTTCTGGTAATTCATAGCTCATAATAAACCTCCAATACGTTCCCTTCGATTGCCTGTATCTTGAGCCTGAGGAGTGATAAGTCAAACTCTAATAGTACTAAAATAGTATTCTATTGTCGGGATCTTTCTCGAGGGGAGGGGCTTTTGGGTTGATATTATTTCTAATCCTTGGAGAATAGTGCTTCTTTTTGAAAAGCTGGATATTTCCAGCAGGTGGACGCGCAAATGGATAAAACACAGAGTATAGCCATTTTGGGATTTGGTTTTATGGGGGCCTCGCTGGCGCTTGGACTTAAGAAGCGCGGTTGTGCCGTACGCATTCTCGGCTACGCGCGTCGTGAAGAGACGCGCCGTTATGCCATCGAAAACGGAGTTGCCGACGAGATTTATGAGGACCCCGCCGATGCCGTGCGCGATGCGGATGTCATTGTAATTTGTGTGCCGATCTGGACGATTGCCATGCTGGCCGAACAGATTATTCCGCACCTGAAGCCCGGCGCGGTTGTGACGGATGTGGGCAGCACAAAGTCCGAACTGCTCTCCACCATGCAGCCGCTTTTTCATGGTTCCGCCGCCTACTTTGTAGGATCGCACCCGATTGCCGGTTCGGAAAAAACAGGCATTGAATCGGGGGACCCAGACTTGTACGACGGTCGTTTGACGGTGATCTGTCCGTCGACCGATACTCCGCTTGAGATAAACAAGACTGTGCGTGCGCTGTGGGAAAGCACCGGTTCGGAAGTGGTGGAAATGTCACCATCCAAACACGATGCCATGTTGGCGTCGACCAGTCATCTGCCTCATATGGTGGCCGCGGCATTGGCGCGCTCGGTGGCGGGCGATAATCCTGCGGTACAGGCCGACTTTTGCGGTACCGGCTTCAAGGATACGACGCGCGTGGCATCCGGTTCCGCCGATATGTGGGTGGACATCATTGATACCAACCGGGCCGCATTGGAAACCGAACTGGATCGTTTCCATGAAGAATTGCAGGGCTTGATTAAAATCCTGCGCGCTGGCAATCAGAATGATATTCGCCGGTGGCTCGAAGAGGCCGCCACGGATCGCAACCAGATTTTAAAATTGAATAGATTTTTAAAATGACGAATTCAATAACCGTATTTCCCGCAAAGCTGGGCGGCCGTGTAAACGTTCCCGGCGATAAGAGCATTTCTCAGCGAGTGGCCATGCTGGCTTCATTGGCGGATGGTGTTTCCAAGGTGACGGGCTATCTCAATGGCGAGGATGCGCGAAGCACCCTTGCGGCCATGGAACAGATGGGGGCGAAGGCGGAGTTTCGTGATGACGCACTCTATATCACTGGCGTGGCCGGAAAACTCCAGCAACCGGACGAACCGCTGAACATGGGGAACTCCGGCACCGGCACGCGCCTGCTGGCCGGTTTGGTGGCCGGTGCGGGAGTCGAAGTCACGATGATTGGCGACAAATCGCTCTCCTCGCGCCCGATGGGCCGCATTCGCCATCCGCTTGAGCTTATGGGCGCACACATTGGTTTGACGGGAAAACGGGGCACGCTGCCCATGGTCATTTGCGGAGGAAAGCTGAAGGGTAGTGGTTATCTGCTTCCGATGGCTTCGGCTCAGGTTAAATCCTGTATTTTACTGGCGGGACTTTATGCCGAAGGTAAAACAACCGTGATTGAGCCGCGACCAACGCGGGACCACACGGAAAAGCTTTTTCAGGCGCTTGATATTCCAATCCACATTGATGGGCTCGAAATTTCGATTGAAGGCTATGGGCCGGAGGGGCCAAGGTACACGGCCCGCGATTTTGTCGTGCCGGGCGACTTTTCGTCGGCCGCTTTTTGGATCGTGGCGGTGGCCGCGCGTCCGGGGGCCGAACTGGTGATTGAAAATGTGGGGCTCAATCCGCGCCGCACGGCATTGCTGGATGTGATGCAGCGCATGGGAGCGGATATTGAAGTTGCCGTGACGGAGGAGAAGGGCGATGCCTACGGTTCCATCAAAGTGCGCGGCGCGCACTTGTCTGGAACGGTGATTGAGGGCGACGAAATTCCAAACCTGATTGACGAGTTGCCGATCCTTGCGGTGGCGGGGGCTCTGGCCCAGGGGCAGACCGATATCCGCGATGCGGCCGAACTTCGCGTGAAGGAATCGGATCGCATTGCCGAGATGGTGAAAAACCTGCGGCTGTTTGGCGTCGCGGTTGAGGAAAAGGATGATGGCATGGTGGTGACCGGGCCGGCGGTACTGAAAACACCGGATGCCGTGATCGATAGTCATGGCGATCATCGGATTGCCATGTCCATGGCCATTTTGAATAGCTTTAGCGATGGAGTGATAAGGATTGATAATGTGGGCTGCGTGGATACTTCGTATCCGGAATTTTGGCAGCATATGGAACAACTTGGCGGAAAGGTGGAATAAATCGCGATGAGTTGCACGTTCATATGTCTGCAAAGGAATTAGGAGTTCAACGATGAAGCAAATAAAATACGTCGAGATTGAAAAGTTTAAAGCCTTCGATGAGTCAATTAGAATTGAATTAGGACATCCTGCGGTCTTAATTGGGCCGAATAATGCAGGAAAAACCAGTGTGATTCAAGCATTGGCGTTGTGGAGCCGCGGCATCAAGGCTTGGTACGATAAAAAGGGCCAACCCAAACAAAAAGTTGGGCGAGAGCGTCTTTCCGCGGGAATCAACCGTTTGAATATCTTTGAACTTCCTGTGACGGATACGCGACAGCTTTGGAAGGATACCCGTGTTGTGAAAAACAATACGGCGATCCCGTTTAGTATCACGGTTGGAATCAATGTAGCTGGCGAAATTAAGCCTTGTAAATTGATGTTTACTCGCCGTGATGCAGAAACGATCTATTGCCGTCCAGAGGCTGCAATTGTTGACGATGACCAATTACTCGAATACGCATCAAAGTTAAAATTTAATCTGCTTTATCCCATGTCCGGAATTGATGCGCAGGAAACTTTGCTTCCCGAAGGACGAATCAATGTTTTGATGGGACAGGGACAGACGGCCCAGGTGCTTCGAAATCTGGCCTTCATGATAAAGGAAGATAGCGAGGAGGATTGGACGCAGATTCAGAAATTGCTCAAGCAACTATTTATGGTTGATTTGAAAGCCCCTATATTCAATGAAGTGGGAGGGAATCTGGAATTGAGTTATCGTGAAGCAGGTCTTGAGCGCGATTTGGATATTTCCATGTCTGGTCGTGGGCTTCAGCAGATGCTTCTTATTCTTACCTATCTCTATTCCCATAAGAACAGCGTACTTTTGGTGGATGAGCCAGATGCCCATCTTGAAATTCTTCGTCAAAAACAAGTGTATGAAATTTTGAAGGAAGTTGCCGCAGGAAATAACTGTCAGGTTGTTATCGCGACCCATTCAGAGGTCATTCTTGATGATGCTGTTGATACAAACTTGACCTTGTTGGTTGGTGGCACATCGGTGGATATGGCGACACAAAGCGATATGAAAACAGCTTTGCGATCCATCGGAATTGAGCATTACTATAAAGCAAAAGTGCACCCGCGTATTTTTTATGTTGAAGGAAGTACGGATATCGAAATTCTGAAGGCGCTGGCTCGTAAACTGAACCATGAGGCGGTTGATGTTTTGTCAGGGAAACTGAACTGCTATTACACGCAAGATATTTCACCAGAGAACAATCTGGATGGAAGGTTGGATAGGGCGGCTGGTTCGTTTGGGAACTACACTCAACATTTCCATACCCTTCGACGATTTGTCGGTGAATTTAAAGGGGTCGCGGTATTTGATAGTGATGGCCGTGTTGTCACGGATTCATCAGACGAAAGTTTGGCCGTGTGCTATTGGAAAAATTATGAATTGGAAAACTATTTCATAACTCCTGATATCCTGATTCGCTATGTAGATGAGGTGTTCGAAAATGATGGGGCATTGTTCAAATCCTCATACCACGATAGTTTTGTCGAAATTCTTAATGACTGCCTTCTATCTGATGTATTTGACGGTGATGCCTCACAGCTTGAAGAATTCCAATCCGCCAGTCGAAACTTGAAGCGAACATTGCTAAAAAGCACCAAAATGAGTTCGTTTACACAAAAATTGTTTGAGTTGTTTGCGCAAAAACAAGACCAGCCTGTCTTGCTGAATAAGGGTGAGTTTTATCAGCTCATAGAGTTCGTTGATGTGGAAGACATTCCCTCTGAAGTAGGTGAAAAACTAGATATAATCGTAGATCGTCTAAAGATCTGATATTACAAACACTACGCAAGAATAGAGGCGGATGGTTTTCTTCGTGAACTTAGTGTCTTTAGCGAGCTTGCGAGCGAGTGGTGAATAATTTGAATGGAGAGAGAATGGTAAAAGCAATAGCAATTGATGGGCCGTCGGCGTCGGGAAAGTCGTCGGTGTCGAAGGGGGTGGCTGCGGAATTTGGATTCATCTATGTGGATTCCGGTGCGCTGTATCGCGGTGTAACGTGGCAGGCGATACGTAAGGGTGTCGACACGAAGAATGCCGCCGCAGTACTTGATTCAATGCACAATGCCGACTGGGATTTTTTTGTTCAGGATGGAGCTTCGGTTTTTTCCATTGATGGGGATGTTCCTGTACAGGAGCTTCGCGAAAAAAATGTTCGCGAATCCGTGGCCAATGTGGCTGCGATATCCGAGGTGCGCAGTTTTGTGGTCGAAAGCCTGCAAACGCTGGCCAACTTTGGATCATTGGTTATGGAAGGCCGCGATATTGGAACCGTTGTTTTTCCTGATTCCCCCTACAAGTTTTATCTTGATGCCGATCCGGAAGAACGCGCCATGCGTCGCTACCGCGAACTGGTTGATGCCGGGGAGGATGAAAAGGCGCATGAGGTGATGGAGAGCCTGAAGAAGCGCGATCAGATCGATTCCACCCGCAAGGCCGACCCGCTCGTGGTTGCACCGGGCGCACAGGTGATCGATAGCACTTCCATGACGCTGGAAGAAGTGATTCAAACCGTGGTTGACGCAGTGAGAGGGGACGCATGAATAATCCTGTAAAACATGAAATGATGACCGATATGCGGGTGTATCAGTTTTCGACCCGCATCTTTAAATTGTTTTTGCTTATTTGGAACCGCCTGCGCATTCGCGGAGCGGAACACATTCCCGAACGCGGTGGAGTGCTGTTGGCTTCGAACCATGCAAGTTTTCTTGACCCGCCCGTCGTGGGCGTGGGTTATCGCGCCCGCCCGATTCATTTCATGGCGCGCGATACCCTGTGGAATTCCAAGTTTGGGACCTGGTGGATGGATCATGTGGGTTGTATTCCTGTTTCACGCGGCACGGGCGATATCAAGGCGTTGAAGTTGACCATCAAGGCGTTGAAGGAAGGCAAGGCGGTTTCCATGTTTCCCGAAGGGACCCGTACCGAAGATGGCAAACTTAAAGAGGCGAAAGGTGGCATCGGGTTTATTATCGAAAAGTCGGGTTGCGTGGTGGTTCCCGCCTATATTGACGGTTCATACAAAGCCCACCCAAAGGGTGCGAAATTTATCAAGCCCAGCAAAGTAGCGATCACCTATGGAAAGCCGATCACGCAGGAAGATTTTCAGGCGCTGGGCTCCGGTCGTGAAGCCTACGATAAGCATGCCGCACTCATCATGCAGCGGATTGCCGATATTAAAAACGCTCAATAGCCCACTGGTCCATGAACGATATGCACGACGCACTGCACCGGCTTTTCGGTTTTCAAAGTTTTCGACCCAATCAGGAGGCGATTGTTTCGAATCTTTTGGGCGGGCGCGATGTGTTTGCCGTGATGCCGACGGGCGGCGGGAAATCCCTGTGCTATCAGTTGCCGGCACACATGCTCGAAGGTCTTTGCGTAGTGATCAGTCCGCTGATCTCGCTGATGAAAGACCAGGTGGATGCTGCCAAAGCCAACGGGCTTGATGCTGAATTTCTCAATAGCTCGTTGGGTGCCAAGGACCGCTCCCGGGTTTATCAGGCGCTGGATAATCATCAGTTGGATCTGCTTTATGTCTCGCCCGAGCGGTTTGCCATGCCGGATTTTATTACTACGCTCAAGCAGGCAAAAGTATCCTTTTTTGCCATCGATGAAGCGCACTGTATATCGGAGTGGGGACACGATTTCCGGCCAGACTATCTGTCGCTCTCCAACATTGTTAAGCACTTTCCCAAGTCGGCGGTTGCCGCCTTTACGGCGACGGCCACGCACAAGGTTTCGGACGATATTGTTACCAAACTGGGATTGCGTGACCCACATCTGACACGGGCTTCATTTGATCGTCCCAACCTGTTTTATCAGGTGCTGCCGAAGGAAAATCTTGATCTCCAGTTCCTGCAGTTTTTGCGGGAGCATGAAGGTGAGTCCGGCATTATTTACCGCACCACGCGCAAGAGCGTGGAATCGACCGCTGAGTTTTTACAGGAGCAGGGCGTAGCGGCGCTGGCTTATCATGCCGGGCTTACGCCAAAACAGCGCAAGGAAAACCAGGAACGCTTCAACCGGGATGAAGTCGATGTGGTGGTGGCCACGATTGCGTTTGGTATGGGCATCGACAAATCCAATGTCCGGTTTGTGCTGCACGGCGACCTTCCTAAAAACATGGAGGGGTACTATCAGGAAACCGGCCGGGCCGGACGTGACGGTGAGCCATCGCACTGTTGCCTCTATTTTAATCGAAGCGACATGGTACGTATCCGCTACTTCATCGAGCAGACGGAAGACCCAAATGAGCGGAAGATTGCTGAACAGCAGCTATTTCAAATGGTTCGCTTTGCAGAGGCCAATACCTGCCGCCGAAAAAGTATTCTGGGCTATTTTGGTGAAACCTACGAAAAGGAAAACTGCAAAACCTGCGATATCTGCATGGGGGATGTGGAATGCATTGACGCAACCGTCCCGGCACAGAAGATCATGTCGGCCGTTTATCGGTCCGGCCAAAAGTTTGGTGCTGTGCATATCGCCGATATTGTTGTGGGGGCCAAGACCCGGAAAATCCGCCAGCTTGGGCACGACCAGCTCAAGACCTACGGTGCCGGAAAGGATGAGGATAAAAAATATTGGCGGCGGGTCATCGACGACCTGCTGGCACAGGATTGCATTCGCCAGAATGCGGAACAGTATTCTGCGTTGGAACTGTTGCCCAAGGGTCAGCAGGTGCTGTTGGGTAAAAAGAAGTTTGAGGTGATCCGCCAGAAGGAGGTGCAGCAGAAAACCATGGTCGGCATGACGGGGGACTATTCTCAGAAACTCTTTGCGCAGTTGCGGGCCGAACGCCAGCGGCTGGCTCAGGAAGAAGGGGTTCCGCCATTTGTCATCTTCTCCGACCGTACGTTGCGCGAAATGGCGCTCTACTTTCCCGATACGCCCGTACTGATGTCGGGCATCTCCGGGGTGGGAGACGCCAAACTGGAAAAATATGGCGATACCTTCATGACGATCATCGAGATGTATAAGCATCTGCATCCCGAAGAAGCGCAGGCGCGTTCCATCCTGCAAGTTCCGGTTCGGATTAAGAAAACCCGGAAAAAGAAGGCGGGCCAGTCAATCAAGGAAACCCTGAAAATGGCGAAACAGGGGCTTTCGATGGAGGCCATTGCCGAGCTTCGCGGCCTCTCTGAAGGTACCATCAGCCAGCATATTGAAGCGCTGCTCGGAGATGGGCAGGGCGAGGGACTGGATATCGACCGATTGCTGGATACGGATAGGCGCCTGCTGTGTGAAGAGTTGTTCAGTCGTCTTTCCGGAGCATCGATGCGATCCATCATTGAAGCCTCGGGCAATAAAGTCTCCTATGCCGATCTGCGACTGGTTCGTGCTTTCATGCAACAATCGTAGACGGAGCTTCCAGCTCCGTTGGCCCATGCCCCTGCGCGTCGCCCGATTTAAATGGAGCAGGATGCTCCATCGGCGTAATTTAGCTGACTAAAAGCTGGTGTATGCGTTCACTTCAGTGCAGGTTCCCCCGTTTGCAATACAAACCGAATACAGGTGTCGATATGAATACATTTAAAGACCTTGGGATTTCCGAGGGCTATCTTAAAGGGTTGGTGGAGCTGGGCATACAGACCCCGACCGATGTTCAGACCAAAACCATTCCGAAACTACTTGGAAAAAGCACCGACTTTATTGGGCAGGCCCAGACCGGTACCGGTAAAACCGCAGCATTCGGTTTGCCGCTGCTGGCTGGAATTGATGCGAAAAATCCGCAGATTCAGGCGGTGGTTCTGGCTCCGACCCGCGAACTGGCAAAGCAGGTTCAAAAGCAGCTGTTTCGCTTTACCAAATATACAGAAAAGATATTTTCGGAAGTGGTCTGCGGGGGCGACAAGATTGATCGTCAGATCGAAGCCCTGAAACGTCCAACCCAGGTTCTCGTGGCGACTCCCGGTCGCCTCATGGATTTGCTTCGTCGAAAAGCAGTTGATTTGTCGCACGTTCGAACGCTCGTGCTGGACGAAGCCGATGAAATGCTTAAGCTGGGATTTCGGGATGATATTGATTCCATCATGAAGATTACCAAGGGCTCCCGGCATATCTGGTTGTTCTCGGCCACCATGCCTCCCGGAATCAAAAAGATGATTCACAAGCATCTTTCCGCCGATGCCCCATTCCTCAAGATCGACAAGAAGCATGTCGTCAATCCCAATATCCGGCATCACTACATTCGCTGCACCGAAGGTGAAAAGCTTGAGCGGATCGCGGCCTTCCTGAAAGAGCATGGCGAACAGCGCGGTCTTGTTTTTTGCCGTACACGCGCAGATACCATTGCCTTTGGCAAGGAACTGGAGCCATATGGTTTTTCCAATGTTGTTTTGCATGGTGATCTGATGCAAACCGAGCGCGATAAAATCATGCGTATGTTTAAGAAGGAACGCGCACGCATTCTCATTACCACCGATGTTTCAGCGCGAGGAATCGATGTGGAAGGACTCTCGTTTGTGATCCATCATCAGTTGCCTGAGAAGAACGAATATTATACACACCGCAGCGGTCGTACTGCCCGTGCCGGCAAGTCGGGAACATCGTTGGTGCTCGTCACCCGTCACGAAGAAAAACGGATTGCTCAACTCGAAAAGCAGCTCGGCATTTCCTTTCGCGAAATCGCGTAGGTTGCCGCTTTAAACACGCCTAGAGCAGAGCGAAAGATAATTTGCATAGCAAATAATAAGCGAAGCGAATGGTTCACGCTCTAAGAGTACGAAGAAATGCGTTGCAGCCTGTTTTTTGCTGCTTAATAACTTCAAACCTGGCACTTGAAACTGATGACGGATGAAATCCAAATATTTACAGACGGTGCGTGCAAGGGGAATCCTGGGCCAGGCGGCTATGGCGTGGTTCTGATTGCAAGAGAGCGTAAACGCGAGCTTTCCGGCGGATTCCGAAAAACCACGAATAACCGGATGGAGCTGATGGCGTGCATCGTAGGGCTTCGCTCTTTGAAGCGCCCCTGTTCGGTGGTGCTGACCAGCGATTCTAAATATGTGGTCAATGCCATGGTGAAAGGATGGGCCAGAAAATGGCGCTCCAGAGGCTGGAAGCTATCTCCATCCAAGCCTGCGAAAAATTCTGATCTCTGGACCGTGCTGCTGGATTTGTGCGACAAGCATACGGTTGACTTCCAGTGGATTAAAGGACACAGCGAGCATGCGGAGAATGAACGGTGCGATGAGCTCGCGGTTGCGGCCTCGCAATGCAAGGAACTCCCCGCTGATCTTTATTTTGAGAGTCCCGTGCACGCGTTGCCGAAAGATGATTTATTTAGCCTGTAGTAACCAAAGGAACCTAAATGAAAAAGACATTTCAACTGGCACACCCGAAAATCAAATATCCTCGCATGGTCGAAGGTGTGAAGCACGATGTGCGAAAATACATCAAACGGGAACGTCGCAAGGACTTGCCGTCAGGGGCTGATTTCTGGGATTTTGATTGTAAATTCGGCGACACCGAGGCTGAGGCTAAAGCGATTCATTTGTCGGAAATTGATGGATGTATCAACGATGCGGAACAGCGGGAGTTGACGTCGTTTTATATCGAGATCCTGGCAAAGCATGGTGTGCGGGCAAAAAAGCCAGGCGAAGGTAGCCCGCATGAAACAGCACCAGCCCAAAAACCGGTTGAACCACCGAAACCCGTCCTGCCTAAAATGAAAAAGTTTGGCGATGAATAAGAAAAAGTAGGACAGGCTTCCAGCCTTTCTCCATACGCAAAGACAGGCAGGAGGCCTGTCCTACTTTGGGCACAATCCTATGCAAAAGAAGAAAGCATTTAAACAGCCTCCCAAAAGATTCCACCCAAGGGGACTTACCATTCTCTATGAGGACTGGGATATTCTGGTGGTGGATAAATCCAGCAGTCTGTTAACCGTCGCTTCCGAGACGGTTCGGGAGCATACGGCACATTATCTACTCAACGAATATGTGCGCAAGGGCAACTCAAAATCTAAAAACCGGGTGTATATCGTCCATCGGTTGGATCGCGACACATCGGGTGTACTCGTCTTTGCCAAGAGCGAGCAGGCGAAGAAATTTCTTCAGGATAAATGGGGCGATTTCAAGAAAAAATATTATGCTGTTGTTCGCGGAGCACCGGAAGAAAAACAGGGCATGATTACAACCTATCTTGCGGAGAACAGCATTCATCGAATGTATTCCGTGTCGGATCCGGCGCTGGGCAAGTTTGCCCGCACGGGCTATCGGGTTGTGAAGGAATCCGAACACTACAGCTTGCTGGAAATCGACCTGATGACCGGTCGAAAAAACCAGATCCGGGTGCACTTGGCCGACCTCGGTTGTCCGGTGGCGGGTGATAAAAAGTATGGTGTGAAGGACAAGGGCATAAAGCGACTTTGTCTCCATGCGGCCAAACTTACCATCGTTCATCCGTTCTCCAAGGAAAGCATGACCTTTGAGTCGGAGATCCCTTTATACTTCCACAACGTGATGTGTAAAAAACTGGAGGAAACCAAGGGAGCGAAGGTTGCGGAACCTGTGAAACGGAATCATCGCGCTAAGTCGAAGCCGCGTGAAGATTAAATGGAGGGGCAGAGGCCTCTCTGCCCTTCGGTGGTGGATCGGTTCCTGTTCGTGCGCAAGGTCGCAGAGGCCTGCGTCCCTCCATATTACCGTCGCAAATAGAGCTTGGCGCAACCGATGGCGTCGGATAGCGCCTCGTGATGTTTGAGCGGAATGTTTAACCTTTCGCAGCAACTGTTCAGCTTATACGGAACATAGCCCTTGGCTTTGTAGATACGCATTGTGCATTCCCATCGATCGGCCAAACCCAGCTCGCTGTAGTCTAGATCATAGTGCTCCATGGTGCGCCGGAGGACGGAACGGTCGAAGACCTCGTTGTGCGCGACGAGCGTTCGGTTTTGCAGCCGGGTCCGAATTTCAGGATAGATTTCCCTAAACGTCGGCACGCCGATGGTGTCGGTTGGGCGAATGCCGTGAACCGCGATGTTCATTCCAAAATAAGCGTTTCCCGGGGGTTGGATCAGCGTGTAAAATTCTTTAGTAATTTCGCCGCCTTCCACGGTTACGATGCCGACGGCGCAGGCGCTGCTGCGCTTTCCGGTAGCGGTTTCAAAGTCTATGGCGGTAAAATTCATGATCCCATGATATCTGCTTTTTACCGATGGGCACAACTTAATTCATTTTTCGGGATAGCTGTCGGAATCGGGCGCTACTGAGGGGTTCGTTGATCGAGCGTGTGTAGCCGGTTCATCGTCATTAGGTAACTTCCAGGCCAAGCATGGTTATGTCGTCACCGAATCCGCTGTATTCACTAAATTTATTTCCGAATTCATAAATTTGATCCAGCAACTTTTCAATATGGACATGCTTGTTTTTTATCAATAATCCTTTCAAACGCTCACTGCCGAAGATTTCTTCCTGTTTGTCCAAAACCTCGATAATGCCATCGGTGTAAAACAGCACTTTATCTTTGGGTTGTAGCTGGATGGTCTTTTCTTCAAAACTGGCATTTTCGGGAGAAAAGAAACCGATAAGCATACCCTCGGTGTCGAGTTCTATGATTTCATTGGTCGATGGTCGAATGACAAAACCGCTTGGGTGTCCGGCCCCGGTATAGGTGAGTTTTTGGGTGGAAGCATTGTAGACCGCATAAAACATAGTCGCAAACTTACCTTCCTCAACCTTGTCCTCCAGATATTCGTTGGTGAGACTCACGGTGAGCTTGGGCGATTTTCCGCAATGGCGAGCGTTGGAAAACATTGAGTAAAACATGAACGAGAGCAGTGCGGCGGACACGCCGTGGCCGGTGACATCGGCAACCAGCAGGCCAAACACGTTGGGTTCAAGTTCGAATACATCATAGAAGTCCCCTCCGACTTCTTCCATCGGAACATATTTGGCCGCCAGCCGGGCATTGGGAATGTCGGGGAGGGAAAGAGGGAGCAGGCTTAGCTGGGTTGTTCTGGCTTGTTCAAGTTCTTCGATGAGCTGCTCCTTCTGGACTTTAATGGTCTGGTACGAGGCCTTTAATTTTTGATCGGCAATCTTCTGTTCTGTAATGTCTTCTTTGATCGCAAGAAAGTGGCTGAATTCCCCTTTGTTATTTTTAATGGGTGCGATCGAGGCTGATTCCCAGTAGAGATCTCCGTTCTTTTTTTTGTTGTGGAATACCCCTTTCCACTCGTTGCCGGACGTGATGGTATCCCATAGATCCTTGTATTCTTCGGGGGATTTTTCGTCGGTTTTTAATATACGGGGATTTTGCCCGATAACTTCATTGGAGGGGTATCCGGTCAGATTCGAAAACTTGGGGTTGACATACTCAATGCTGCCTTCCAGGTCTGTAATGATCACGGAGGCCGGGCTTTGCTCCATCGCCTGCGATAACTTGCGAATCTCGTTCTCTTTACTCTTTAGTTCAAGTTGAGTGCGAACCCGGGCCAACAGCTCTGCTGAATTAAAGGGCTTGGTTAGGTAGTCGACTCCGCCTTTTTCAAATCCCTTCACAATATTTGCAGTATCGGTCAGTGCGGTTAGAAAAACGACCGGGATATCCTGGGTGGCCTTTGACGATTTAAGTTCCTTACAGGTTTCAAATCCATCCATTACAGGCATCATGATATCGAGAAGAATCAAGTCAGGTATGACCGCATGGGCTATTTTTAACGCTTCGATGCCATTTTGCGCAGCATGGATTTCATACTTTTCCTTGCTTAAAATCGATACGAGCAGCTGAAGGTTTTTGGGAGTGTCATCAACGATTAAGATATGGAAACTGCTATTCGATATCTTCATGCCGTTCCTCCCGTGTTGTAGGTATGCTTATGTGTGATTTTCTGTCCCGTTCATCTGCACAATCGCCTCACCGAAATGATACATAAAAAATGGTGGGCTGAAAGGAATAAACGCGGATTAATCCTTTTTTTTCAGTCTGGGCGTTTCGCCTCGTAATATTGGAAAAGTGCGGCATCGGGGTGCCTGCGCGCTGTCAGCGATTTAGCCGAGATAGCGCCGCTTTAAGTTCTTGAATTATATTCGGAAAGTTCGGCATTTGTTGGTTGATCGCTTCTATATCGAAGGCAGACACGGCCTGCTGCAGCTGAGTGCCCCAATCCGACAGGGGAGGATCATCAAATTGGCTTCCAAGTCCGATTAATGTTTCGGCAAATGCACCGATTTCTCTTATAGAAAGTTTTTCGCGCTTCTCCCATTGCTTGTATGCTTCGCCTTCCAGTTGCTGAAGTAAGCCGGAGAGTTGTTCTGGGTTATCGCTCCGCCTGGCCGTTGTCGGCGGCACGTCTTGTTTCTCGACGGGTGCCTTTTCCTCGACGAGCGAATACTTTAGATATTTCATCAATTCGCAGATGAGTTTCTTGCGATCGACCGGCTTGCGTAGATAGCCATCGCAAAGTTTGGAAATGGCTGCCTCATCCTCTTTGAGTGCCGATGCAGTGACGGCGATCAGCGGAATGTTTCTCAGTACTTCATCGTGGCCCATAATCTCTGCGGCCTCGTAGCCGTCCATGACCGGCATTTTCATGTCCAGCAGAATCAGGTCGGGCTTGTGCTTGCGCGCCTGCTCGACGGCGTCCTTTCCGTTCTCTGAAAAAAGGAATTCAAATTTGAAGCCACTCAAAAACGAGCTGATGATTTCCCGGTTGTGGTCGATATCATCGGCAATAAGAAGGGTTGCTGGGTCAAACGAGATGGAACCCGCGTCAAAATCCTCGGTTGCTTCATCTGGTTTTTTCGCCGCCACTTCAATGCCGTGGAGGGCAACTCGGAAGGAAGATCCTTTGCCCTCTTCACTGTCGACGGAGAGGTTGCCTCCCATTATTTGAGTAAGGCGATATGAGATCGCCAGGCCCAGGCCGGTACCGCCGTACTGGGAAACCTTCTGCCCTTTAACCTGTTCAAACTTGGAAAAAATCTTCTGTTGCTGATCCTCGGGAATACCGATGCCCGTATCCTCGACTTCAAGAACCAGGGTCACTAGATTTCCTCCTTCCGGCTGTGATCTAGCCATTACGCGAATATGCCCTTCATGGGTGAACTTAAGCGCATTTCCGATCAGGTTAATCAGTACCTGCCGGACCCGGACCTGGTCGACAAGCAACACTTCGGGCATGTCCGGCGCGGTATCGATAATCAACTCCAGTCTCTTGTCGACAACCTTCTTTTCAAAGACAAACTTCAGTTCAGTGAGCAGCTGGTGAATATCGACGGAGCTGTATTGAAGCTCCAGCTTGCCTGCTTCGACCTTGGATAGATCGAGAATGTCATTGATCAAGTCAAGGAGGGCATGGCCGCTGGAATGAATCATCTCGATGTAGCGAAGTTTTTTCGGGTCCTTCTCTTGCGTTTTGAGCACTTCGGAAAAGCCAAGCACTGCACTCATCGGAGTGCGAATCTCATGCGACATGTTGGCTAGAAATTCGCTTTTTGCCTGGTTTGCCGAGTCTGCGGCTTCTTCAGCCTTCTTTCGCTCGGAAACTTCTCGTGCCAGTTTCCTGTTCGTGTTGATGTAGAAGCTGACAATGCTTCCCGCCACGACGGCAATACCCAGTACCCACAGGGTCAGCAACATCCAGTCGATCTCTTTTTCCACCCGGAAGTTGACCCACGAAGAGATGATCCGGCTCTTTTCCGATTCCGGAATCGCGGCCAATTGTTTGTTTATAATTTCAACAAGCTCCGGCCAGTCTTTGCGGATTGCGAAATGGAGGTCCGAGGTGTACTCGGTATAACCGGAAACCTTCAGGCTCTTGATTCCCTGTTTTTGTAACGTATAGGAAATGGAAGCGAGGTTTCCTACAAACACATCAGCATCTCCGCGTTCAACTGCTTTTATAGCTTCATCGATGGTTGTTACAGTGCGGTAGTTTTTGTCCGGGTAGTCCCTTTTGAGGAGTTCTACGGAGAAGTAACCGTCTATAACGGCAATTGGACCCTGCACATCACCGACCCCTGCGAAATAGGGGGACTCTTCTCTGGATAGGATAACCAACGGCTTACTCAGATAGGGGTCGGAAAAATTAAGATACTCGGACCGTTTCGGCGTTTTAACTACGCAGGGTAAGACATCGATTTCACCGGCTTTGGTTTTCTCCATGACCTCCGCCCAGGAAAGATTCGGCACAGGTTTCATGGCAACACCCAGCTCTGTGTTCAAAATGTGGACAAAGTCGGCGGCAATACCGCTGTAATCCTGTCCGAGCTCCAGAAACTCAAACGGCGGCCAAGCCGGGTCGATGCCAAGCCGAATCTCCGGATGTGCTTTCAGCCAGATTCGCTCTTCTTTCGTAAGTTTGGTTCTTTTTTTGGCTACGGTACCTTCTTCGATCATCCCAATCCAACGGTTGGCCAGTTCCTGTTTTTCTTCTCTGGAGATGGCGCGCATGCCTTTTTCAAGTATTCCAAGTAAAACCTGCTGATCTTTGCGGACACCGATGCGCAGTTTGAATTTATCGACATCATCGATTCCCGAATGTCCGGCAATCCTTAGCCCACCGAGGAAATGTTTCCGTATCGTATGGTTTACGACGACCTGACTGCCGATAAAGGCCTCCGCGTTTTCATGGATAATGGATTCCAGTCCAGATAAAAAATTGCTAACGGGAACGATGTCGACTTCCGGATATTCCCGTTCCAGGCTTTCCTGATAATAATAGCCGCCGACGACAGCAACTCGCATTCCTTTCAAGTCGTCCAGACTATGCAAGTCGGAATGCGTCTCGCCAACCACGAGAACCGTTGGGTTCTCCATGTAATGGGACGTAAAGCGCATGAACTTCAGCCGGCAGGGCGTCTCAGCGATCGCCGGAAGAATATCCAGTTCGCCGTTTTTCAGCATGTCCATCAGTTCATTCCACGTGAAACCATTCACGAAATCGAACTGCAGTCCAACCTTTTCTCCGATCAGGCGCAGATGATCAATTGAATATCCCTGAGCCTCTCCATTTTCCGTAAAATCAAAAGGTTCCCAGTCGTTTTCATTGCCAACCTTCAAAACCGGATGTTCTTTCAGCCATGCAATCTCTTCAGTGGTCAGATTAATGGGGGCCGATGAGTTTAATTCGTTTCCTTGGCTGAGGGTCGAGGGGGGCATTGTTGTAAGTGCGATCAAAACAAGTAGGTTGTGCAATAATATTTTCATATGCATTACGTGTTGGTCTGATCCGCCTGCTTCATTTCTCCCACAACCGCTGAAGGTTAAATAAATCATGCCTGCGGTGTTCAGGATATCACCTGTCTGCATTTGGTCAATATGTTACCGGCCTGCCTCGGGCGCGGGGGCGCATGTTAGATGTAGTCCGAGCCATTTTGGTTAACGTCCATTCGTGTTCATCCGTGGTTATCACCTGTTCCGGTCACTTTTTTACGTGTATTTGATGCGTTCGACCTGTAAATTCCGGCCTTCATTTTTTTAGGAAGGACCATTGTATGGCAAAGCAGAAGAAAACGGCGATTACGCCAACGCGTGAAGAGAATTATCCGGAATGGTATCAGAAGGTTGTGCGGGCAGCGGAACTGGCTGAAAACAGTGATGTTCGCGGTTGCATGGTGATTCGACCGTGGGGGTATGCGCTGTGGGAAAATATTCAGCGGGGCCTCGATAAAATGTTTAAGGATACGGGCCATGTGAATGCCTATTTTCCGATTTTTATTCCCAAAAGCTATCTTGAGAAAGAAGCCGAGCACGTTGACGGCTTTGCCAAGGAGTGCGCCGTGGTGACCCATCACCGCCTGGAGCAGGGCGAGGACGGCAAGCTGATTCCGGCAGGCGAGCTGGAGGAGCCACTGATCGTACGCCCGACTTCGGAGACGATTATTGGTGCCACCTATGCCAAATGGGTGGAGAGCTATCGCGACCTGCCGATCCTGATCAACCAGTGGGCCAACGTGGTGCGCTGGGAAATGCGTACGCGGCTGTTTCTGCGGACCGCCGAATTCCTGTGGCAGGAAGGGCATACCGCGCATGAGACCGAAGCAGAGGCGTGGGAGGAAACCCGTAAAATGCTCGAAGTCTACAAAACCTTTGCCGAGGAATATATGGCGATGCCGGTCCTCACGGGCGAAAAAACGCCGGGCGAACGCTTCCCCGGAGCGGTGAGCACGCTTTGTATCGAGGCGATGATGCAGGATCGAAAAGCCCTTCAGGCGGGTACCAGCCACTTTCTCGGGCAAAACTTTGCGAAAGCTTCGGGAATTCAATACAGCAATCGTGATGGCGGAAAAGATTTTGCCTGGACAACTTCATGGGGCGTTTCCACCCGTCTGATCGGGGGGATGATTATGACGCACGGGGATGATGATGGGATGATTATGCCGCCGCGCCTCGCGCCGCAGCATGTGGTCATTCTTCCGATTATCCGCAAAGAGGAAGACCGCGAATCGATTTTGGCTTATTGTAACGAGATTGCAGCAAAACTGCGCGTACAGCGGTTCCATGAGCGCGATGTGGAAGTGGTTGTTGATGCCCGCGATATCAATGCGGGCGAAAAAGGCTGGGGTTGGGTCAAAAAAGGGATTCCAATCCGTGCCGAAGTCGGTCCGCGCGATATGGCCAACCATTCCGTATTTATGGCGCGCCGCGATACCGGAAAAAAAGAGGGTGTCGATAAGGATGCTTTCGTGGAGGGCATTGTTCAGACACTCGAAGATATTCAACAAGGAATGTTGCAAAAAGCACTCGACCTCCGTGCGGAAAATACAAAGGAAATTGATTCCTACGACGAGTTTGTTCAGTTCTTTACGCCAGCAAACAAAGAGCGCCCGGAGGCCCACGGCGGCTTTGCGATGAGCCACTGGTGCGACGGCGAGGAATGTGAAAACAAGATTAACGACGCGCTTTCCGTGACCATTCGTACGGTTCCGTTCGACCGCGATGCGAGCGGGGCGGGGGAATGCATCTGTTGCGGCAAGGCCAGCCGCGGGCGGGTGGTATTTGCGAAAAGCTATTAGCCGTTTAAAATTGCCCGACCGGGCCGGGTTGACTAGATTGGTTTGATTATGCGATTTCAAAAAATATTTCTGATGGCTATAGCCGGTTTTTTCCTCTTTGGAGCACCGGTTTGTTTTTCCGGTTCTGATCAGCCCTATGTGGTTGAAGAGCAGGGCCAGACGACGTGGCACCTGTTTGGCCGCACATACGACACCCCTTCCGAACAGTGGGCTTATGCCCGCGAGCAGCAAAACCAAGGCCGGTTGAAAAAGGCCGGGAGGTTGATGCTCTATTTGGTGCGGCGTTGGCCCAACAGCATGGAGGCACCGCAGGCCCAGCGTGCCCGTGCGGACATACTTTATGCTCAAAAGAAGTATGACTCGGCGTTCAATGCGTATCAGTTTCTTATCGATAACTATTCCGGTCGTATGCGCGACTATGATGCGGTACTGCAGAGTCAGTTTGAGATTGCCGAATACTTCATGAACCGCAGGCGAATGCGTTGGCTGTTTGGAGGGTATCGCGCACCGGAGTATTCGGTGGACTATTTTGAATCGATTATCCGCAATGGACCGCAATGGAAAAAAGCGGCAGAGGCTCAGTATCTGATTGGTTTGGCCTATATGGATAACGATGAACTTGAAATGGCGATTTCCGCCTTCAGTGTGCTGGGATATCGTTATCCGGAAAGTATGTTTGCGGAAAGGGCGGCATGGAAGCAAATCACCTGCTTGAATCGCTTACGAAAAGAGTATCCCCGTAGTCTGGAAATGCTGGATAGAACCCTCACGGCAACCACTGTTTTTCTGAGTACTTTTCCGCAATCGGAGCATAAGGGTGAAATTATTCAGCAGCGCAACCGGTTATACGAAATCAAGGCCGGGAAGGCGTTTAGCGAAGCCGAGTTTTATGCCGAGGTGCCCAAGGAGGCCAAGGCGGCGATCATCTACTATGAAAAGATGATCGAAGAGTATCCTAAAAGCAAACGGGTGCCTGAAGCCCGGAGTCGCATCGAGGAGCTTCAGCAGTTGATGGCCATGCCGGAACAACGTGCCACGCCACTGCTTAAACCGCGTTCGCGCCCGTTGCCATTCACAAGGGACGTGGACTGATGCCGGGGGCCCGTTTTTATCCGGTTTTTCTGTTGTTCGGCGCTCTACTCACGGTAACGGCTGCGGTTGATCTTGACCTGCCTGCGGAGGTTCCGGATGAACCCTTTGATATTCAGGCCGCAAGGCTGGAATACACGAATGACACCGTTCTGGCTGCCGGCGGTGTAACGGGGCGATTCGAAAATGTCATGATTCGGGCCGATTCGCTTTCCGGTCGACCGGATACCGGCGACCTGCACATCGAAGGCGACATTCTCTTTGAACGTGGAAATGTCATCTGGAAGGGATCGAGTCTGGATTACAACTATATCACGCAAACCGGCAGCTTTGGTCCGTCGCTACTCGACTTTGATCCCATGCTGCTAAGTGTCGATCATGTTGAGCGGGTTTCTACCAATGAATATTTCCTGAAAGGGGCCTCGTTTACCACCTGTCCCCAGGACCATCCCCATTTCCATATCCGTACGAAAGAGGCGCGGTTGATCGATGAAAAATACCTCAAGGCAAAGGGGGTTGTGGTCTATCTGGGAAACGTGCCCGTTTTCTATTGGCCCTATTGGTATCAAAAACTGAACGCTGGAATTTTTTCTCAAAAAGTCGGCTATAGCAGCGAGTGGGGGGCATTTGGCCTGATTCAGACGACGGTGCCGTTGAGTGAAGACATTGACTGGATTTCAAAGCTCAACCTTTACAGCCAGCGCGGTATTGGGTTTGGGCAGGGATTGGAGTGGAACACTCCCAATGCAACCGGCAGGATTTCAGGTTTTTATCTGAGCGATCAGGATCACCTGTCCCGCTTTGGCTCTACGGCGCTGGCGGATGATATCGGCACCGACCGCGGGCGCGCCACGCTGGAGCAGTTGCTCCACTTCACTGACACCGCTTATCTAAATACCAAGTTGGATTATCTCAGCGACCCCGCGATACTCGAAGAGTTCTTCAAATCCGACTATCGCAGGAATGTTCAACCCGAAAACTACGGTTCCCTGGTATACGGTAACAGCTATGTCGGAACAGAGGCCTTTGCCTCTGCTCGTTTGAATGACTTTTATGACAATGTCGATCGGTATGAATATTCGGCGGATCTCTATCGTAGCCGCCTTGGCAACTCGCCTTTCTTCTTCCAGAGCGCAAATGCTGTATCCGCCTTAAACCGCGTCTTTGCCAACTCGAATACGGTTGATAATGCGTACGATACCCTCCGGATTGATTCGGCCAACGTGCTCACCATGCCGCAGCGCATTGGCTTCCTGAACGTGATTCCGCGTGCTGGTTACCGCGCGACTTATTATTCTCCAGCCGTCTCCAACGGGGTTGAGGAGTTGAGGCACATTCCGGGAGCGGGAGTCGAAGTGTCCTTTCAGGCCACGAAGATCCTTTCGGATCGGGCCGGGTGGTACGGTGCCGGGCTTCGGCACAAAATCGAGCCCTATGTTGATTATATCTACGAGGATACCTCCCTGCTGACAAACGGGTTGCTTCAATTTGATTCGGTCGATGCGTTAAGCGATGAAAACAAGGTAAAGATCGGGCTTCGAAATATCCTGCAGACCAAGCGGGAAGGGCGGGTTTCTCGCTTTATTGATCTCGATCTGTATACCCATTATCTGGTGGACCAAAACGGGGCGGCAGAAGATTTTGATTTCTTGCATATCGATGCGCGCATGCCGCTCACGAAGCGCACCATGGTGGATCTGATGGGGCGCTACGACTGGTATGGCAATAAGGTTCCTTTTTTCGATACGCGTATTTCCTATGATCGGGATGATATTGTCTTTTCACTCGAACACCTTTATCAGGAAGATGAGCGGTCGCTTTGGACGCCCCGGATTGATCTGTTTCCGAAGGGCAATGTTTCGGTCGAGGCCTATGGGCGCTACGACGACAATGAAAACGATCTTCAGGAAATTGGACTCTTTGGCTATTTCAATTGGTGCTGTATGCGATATGGGCTTGGTTACCGCTTCTACGATGACAACGAGCACAGCATCATGCTTTCCATTGGGCTGTCCGCCTTTCCCGAAGCAAAAATTGCCAGCGGGTTCTAACTTGTTGCTGGTTCCCTTTGCCTGACATTAGA
>CAZWZW010000030.1:0-23260 GCA_964639125.1 uncultured Verrucomicrobiota bacterium | reverse complement strand
CTGTCTAAAAACGCTCCTGTCCGAATCCATTCACCACAAAATTCTACGTAGAGCCATAAAAAAAGTACTTCAGATACTGTTTCTTGATCCGAATCAGGGCTCAACCCCGAAGTATAGGTAACGGCCATTTGATTTTTTGGAGGGACGGGCTCTGTCCCGTCCTAGGACGACACGGAGGTCGTCCCTCCAATAACCTTCAATCAGAAATATTCTTACGTTTACATCCAGATGTCCAATCATTGGAAGTGAATGCATTTGACCTGATTCTGGGAAATGCGCAGAATCCCGCGCCAATATGAAACAGGAAAAAACCACCGTTGTTGAACATCATAATTTTCAGGGCGACTACCAGATTTTGCGGCTGGCCGCGCCGACCGTCGGGCCGCTGGTAAAGCCGGGGCAATTTCTGCATCTGCAGATTCCGCAGATGGGCGACCGGATTCTGCGCCGCCCGTTCAGTATCTACAAGGCCGATGCCGAGGGTATGAGCATCCTTTATAAGCCGGTCGGGCGCGGCACGGAATCGATGCGCCCGCTGCAGGTTGGCGACACCGTCGATATTATCGGCCCGCTGGGCAATGGCTATCCGGAACTGGCTGAAGGCAAGATTCCTGTACTCGTGGCCGGGGGCTATGGAAATGCCGCTCTCTATCTGAAGGCCAAGGAACTTCCGGTCAAGGGCGTCGCCTTTTTTGGCGGGCGTACGGCAGAGGATATTCTCTGCGTCGATGAATTCAAGGCGCTGGGCTGGGATGTCCGCCCCACCACCAACGATGGATCGCTCGGAACGGAAGGTCTCGTCACCGATGCATTCGACCCGTGGATGCAGAAGCAGGACGTCCAATCATTGGAACTGTTTGTCTGCGGCCCCAATCCCATGCTGAAAGCCATGGGCGACCGCGCCATCGAACATAATTTTACGGCGTGGCTGTCAATGGATAAAAACATGGCCTGCGGCGTTGGTGCCTGCCTGACCTGCGTCATCAAGCGCAACACCGACGACGGTGGATGGAAATGGGCTCGCTGCTGCAAGGATGGCCCTGTATTCGAATCACGGGAAATCATCTGGGAAGAATAAATGAGTGTTGATCTAAAAATTAAAATTGGGTCCATGACCATGAAGAACCCCGTGACCGTTGCGTCGGGGACCTTTGGGTATGGACCGGAATATGCCGACCTCGTCGATCTGAACCGGCTGGGTGCTATCACGGTGAAGGGGATCTGCCCGGAAGAGCACGTGGGGAATCAAACCCCACGTACGTTCGAGACGCGCGGCGGCATGCTGAATGCCATCGGCCTGCCGGGACCGGGGGCCAAGGGTTTTATTGAAAAGTATGTTCCGTTCCTGAAGCAATACGACACCCCGGTGATCGTCAACATCTGGGGAAAAGGCATGGACGACTACGGCACGGTGGTCGAAATGCTCGATGGCGAGGACACCGTCTCTGCCTACGAGATCAACCTGTCGTGCCCGAATGTGAAGGAAGGCGGCTCGGCCTTCGGAACAGACACCGATTCCTTCTCCCGCGTGATTGAGCTGGTACGTGGCAAAACGCAAAAACCGATTATTCCAAAACTGGCCCCGAATGTTTCCAACATTGGTGCCTTTGCCAAGGCCGCGGAGGATTGCGGGGCAGATGCGATTTCGATTATGAATTCCTATCCGGCCATGGCCATCAATATTGAAACACTCGAACCGGAACTGGCCAACCGCACCGGCGGACTTTCCGGCCCGGCAATCAAACCCATTGCCATCAAACTGGTTTGGGATGCGGCGAAGGCCTCCCATCTGCCTATCATCGGAATGGGCGGCATTTTTGAACCCGAAGATGCAATTGAATTCATGATTGCCGGCGCAACTGCGGTGGCCGTGGGCACGGCCAACTTTGTGGATCCATCCGCAATCAACCGCGTGATAGATGGCATCGAGGATTATCTTGTGCGCAAGAAATGCAGCTCGGCTGCCGACCTTGTTGGAACCGTCAAGGCATGACAAAACTACGGCTAGGAGGGGTCATTGGACTGGGCATTGTTTTTGTCATTGCCGTTCTGGTTTATTCCTTTTATCAGCCCTTGATTCCTGGAGCCGTATGCGGCGCAATTCCCGCAGAAGCTTCGTTTTCTTTCAAGGCAAACCATCTTGAAGAACTTCTACAAAGCCCGGTTTGCGATCAACTCGACAAAGCACTGGGTGCGGGTAATACGCTTGAGGCGCTGTTGAATTCCAACCGCTGGAAAAACCTTGCCGCCGCGTCCGAGATTGCGGTGGCGGATATTCCCTTCCGGCAGGCAGGACACAACAAAGCATGGGCGGCGGCATGCTGGGTGGGCTGGCGCAGTCCGTGGCTGCGCTGGAAGCTCGAACATGTGCGCAACGATCGTTTTAAACTGCTGGGCAAGCATGCGGTCTGGCCGGTCTGGCAATATGCAGCCCCGGATATTGCCCGGGGCATGACGCTGACTTTCGCGCTGACCGACAATCTCTTTCTCGTATGTCTCTCGGAAAGACCGACCGACATCCTGTTACTGCTGGATGCATACGACAAACGAATTCCTTCGGCGAATTCTCAAGGACAAGGAGCCCGGCCATGAAACTGACACAAGCAATGCCCATTCTACTTTCAACCGTGCTATTGCTGGCGGGTTGCTCAACTTCGATGAAGGGATCCGGAGGTGAGGTTTTGATGCCGGCGGTACAGCAAAACACCTATCTATCGCACGCCAAGTCGCCGCGTCAATTTGGCTTCAGCGTCCATCCCATCAAAGAGGGTTACGCTTTTCAGGGGAGCGGGCGCCTGCACCCCAACCACTTGGCCAGCCCCAGTTTCCTGAAAGGAAAGATTCCGGTCATTAAAATGCGCGGGCGCAGCCCACGGAACACCATGAACGTGCTGCTGGACTTCAGTGCTCCATCCTCATGGATGGAGTTCAGTACATCCCAAAAATTTGGAGCCACCTTTCTTGGGTGGGAAAATAACGTGTTTCCCTACCGGGGGCCGTACAATACGGGAGGTGTGGCCGCCTATGCCGGCGTCGTCAGCCAGTTGCGCATCAACCAGCTTTTCATGGAAAACACCCCGTTTTATATCCGCATGGCCACCGGATCCCTCGGCCCGATCGAGCGTGGAATTCGCAGTCCGCAGATTGCGGCCGTGCTGGGCTGGGATAACCTGCGAAACTTTGAATATATCCAGATCGATCAAAGAAACCGGTATGTCCAGTTTTCTTCGAGCCAGCCGTATACCCCGCACGAAGATCTGCTGATGACCAAAGCCAGAATCCTTCCGCTTCGCAACTATGGGCTGGCCGTGGAAGGTGCCATCTTTGGCGAAACCACACCCATTCTGCTGGACTTTGCGGGCAACTATCATTTTGCCCGGGGCGATATTAAAGTGAGCTCCACCAAGCAGGTCAGCATCGGCGATGTGGTCTTCCGGCAGGCCCCAACCCTCCTGCTGCCGGTTCACAATTCGCCCCCGCGCGCAGGCCGCAAACTGCTTGAGAACTATCTCATTACCATCTGCAGCAACCAGGGCGTGGTTTATTTCGAGCGGTATCCCTAATAGAGCAACTCTCTTTCAATTGGTCGCAACGCCCAGGGCAGCCGGGCCGGCGGCGATACGTATCGCAGAGGCGGCCCACCTGCCATCCCAGGCGACAAATTAAGAAGAAAATGCTCCAAAAGCGCGGTCCAGCTCGCGCACTCCAGAGGGATTATCCAAAGGTAACCAGCCCTGCTTCGCGCAGGCTGAGGAAGTCGGTTGAATTGTGGTACTTGCGGTGGCCAATAACAATGTGGTCGAGCACCTTGATGCCCATCACTTCGCCCGCACCGATGAGCTGTTTGGTGACTTTGATATCTTCGGACGAGGGGGTCGGATCGCCCGACGGATGGTTGTGCGCCAGAATGATGGCCGCACAGGAATGCTCGACCGCTTTCTTAAATAGTTCGCGCGGATGAACCAGACTGCTGTTCAGCGTGCCCTGACTGATTTGCTGCGGTTCACCAATCAGCCGGTTTTTGGTGTCGAGCATCAGCGCCCAGAATACCTCGTGCTGCAAGATTCGGGCACGCTCGCGCAGCACGGCGGCGGCCTGCTCGGGGCTGGTGACTATCGGGCGTTCGCCAACGCTCTCGCGCGTCAATCGTTGCGCCAGTTCCATGGAAGCCTTAATCATCTGTGCTTTGACCGGCCCGATACTATCGACCGACTGAAGTTCCTTCACCGAAGCCTTCGCCAATGCGGTCAGAGAACCAAAAGAAGAAAGCAACCGTTGTGAAACTTCGACTACGTTAATGCCCTGCGTCCCCGTTCGCAGGATCAGTGCGAGCAGAACGGCATCGGAAACATTTTCCGCCCCGACCCTCTCAAACTCCTCGCGTGGCCGCAACTGCGCGGGCATGTCTTTCACGCGAAGGGCATCAGGCTTGATCGAATATTCGAACTTGTCAGGTTTTCCAGACATAGGAACCTTTCGTGATGCGTGACGATTGAGGCGTGATTGTCTCTGGTCACGCCTCTCGTTTCACGACTCATTTTCCAGTACTGCCGAAGCCTCCCGTGCCGCGCGTTGTTTCCGACAGTTCCTCCACCATTTCATAGTAGATCGGGGTGCAGTCGCAGGCGACTACCTGGAAGAGGCGCTGGCCCTTTTCGGCGGTATAGGTGAAATCCTTAATGTTGTCGCACATAGCCATCAGCTCGCCGCGGTAGCCGCCATCAATGAGGCCGATGGAGTTGGCGAGGCGCAGCGGGGTTTTGGAGATGCTGGAACGCGGCATGAGATAGTAGGCACGGCCGTCTTCCGGCTCGCAGGCAATACCCAGCTTGATCGGCTTGGTTTCGCCGGGTTCAATGGTGATGTCTTCGAGCACGTAGAGGTCGAGTCCGGCATCACCTTCATGGAAATGCCCGTGGTCGGAGTAGGTTTCGCGGGCGGCTTCGTTAAGCGGTTTAATTTTAAGATGCATGTATATTCCTTGTCTTTTGTTGTTTAAAAATCCGGAGCATAGTATCTTTTCAAACTTCAAACGACAAGGAGTAGGTGTATGTTGAAGTTGGCCATTTTTGGATCGGGATCGGGCACAAACTGCCAGGCGATAATCGATGCCGTTGAGGCGGGAACGCTGGATGCAGAAATCAAGTGCGTGCTGGCTGACAAGGAAGATGCCTATATTCTCGAACGCGCCCGGAAACATAATATTCCGGCGATCTACTTCGACTGCGCCCCGTTCAAAACCAAGCTTGATGGCGAAGCCGAACAAAAGGTGCTCCAGATTCTGGAAGATCACGAGGTTAACTTTATCGCGCTGGCCGGATTCATGCGGATTGTCAAAGACGGGTTGCTGAATGCCTATGCCGGGCGGATGATCAACATCCACCCCTCCCTGCTGCCCAGCTTCCCGGGCCTCGACAGCGGCAGGCAGGCCTTTGACTATGGCGTAAAATTTAGCGGATGCACGGTCCACTTCGTCGATGCCGGCGTGGACACGGGAGCCATTATCAACCAGAAAACCATTTCCATTGATGATGACGACACGCTCGATTCCATGATGGAAAGGCTGCACGCACAGGAGCACATTGCCTACCCCGAGGCGCTGCAGTGGATTGCCGAAGGCCGGATTAATTTCGAGGGTCGGCGGATTACGCTGAAGTAGGACAGGCTGGAAGTCTGTCTAACATGCGCATAGAGCCAAACCGCCGCAGACAAGCTGGAAGCCTGTCCTACCTTATACCAGCAGATCGTCTTCTTCGGGTTCGTGGTGGCGTTCCTCCAACCGATCCGGCGACCACTTGACATGGCTGAGAATGAATGAGACCAACCGTGTGCCGAACAGAATGCCGCCACCGATGCCGAGGAGCGCCTTGACGCTGTAGTCTTCGTAGCGGCTGCTGAATTCGTTGAGCAACGCCCCACCGACAATGATAATGAGCATGAGGGGGGTTACGAAGCGGATCGCGAGATCCCACAGCGGCCAAAGCTTGACCGAACTCACCTTGTTGACATGCCGCCGCATGACGCCGGATTTCAGCACCCATCCGATCAGCATGCATTCAAGAATTCCGCCGATGACCAAGGCATAGTTGTTGATGAAGTGATCCACAATATCGAGGATGTAAAGTCCCGCGCGGGTGCAGAACACAACGCTACCCAACAACCCGATACTACAAATAATGGTCGTGGCTTTTTTGCGAGAGATATTGAACTTGTCGCACACCGAACAGGAAAAGGCTTCGGTGAGCGAAATGGCCGAAGAGAGGCCGGCCACCATCAGAACGAGGAAGAACAGCGCACCGAAGATCCGGTTTCCGGCCGGGAGTTGATTGATGGCCTCGGGATAGACGACGAAGGCCAGACCGGGTCCTGCCTTGATGGCTTCGCCAAACTCAACACCGTTGGCGTGTGCCATGTAGCCAATGGTTCCGAAAACGGCAAAACCCGTAATGAAGGAATAGAGGCAGTTCAGCACACACGTCAGCAGTGCATTCCCCACGATATCGGTTTTTTTCGGCAGGTAACTGGCATAGGTGATCATGATGCCGAACCCGAGCGACAGGGTGAAGAAGATCTGCCCGAATGCGGCCACCCAGACCCCGCGGCCCTCCGGCGTCGCCAGACTTATTTTAGAGAAGTCGCAGTGCAGATAATGATGCTTAATGGCATCCCATGCGCCATCGAGCCGCAGCGACCATCCCACCAGAATCAGGGTCAACACAAACAGTAGCGGCATGAAAATCATGCTGGCTTTTTCAATCCCGTGGCTAACCTCGCGGAAACAGATGAGCCAGCAGGTTATCCAGGTCAGGACGGTACCGGCCAATATGGGAAGGCGGATACCGCCCAGACTGAAGGGGCCATCGCTGATTTTCAGGAATTCGTTAAAGAAAAAGGAACTGGTATCGCTCCCCCAGGAAAGATTGAAGGAAAAGCAGAAATAGTTCATGCACCAGCCGATCACGGCGGCATAGAACAAGTTGATGCCGAAAAAGGCAACGACGGGCATCCACCACCCCAGTGGTTCCCAGAGCGGGTGGACGCGGGCAAAGGCCAGTGGTGGTGATGCTTTTTCGCGATGCCCGAGGGCATACTCGAGAATCATCAGCGGAATGCCGGCAAGCAACAGGGCAACGACATAGGGAACCAGAAAGGCCCCGCCGCCGTTTTCGTAGGCCATGTAGCCAAAGCGCCAGATATTGCCCAGCCCGACCGCCGATCCAATGGCGGCCAGCAGGAAACCGACCTTACTGCCCCACAGACTCCGCTTCGCCATGCTGCGACTCCGCTAGTTGCGGTGGCGGAAGGTAATGCGACCTTTTTCGAGATCGTAGGGAGAGAGCGCGACCGTTACCTTGTCGCCCACGGCGATACGGATAAAATGCTTGCGCATTTTTCCGGAAATATGCGCCAAAATTTCATGCCCGTTCTCTAATTCGACACGATACATGGTGGCGGGCAGTACTTTTTTTACTACGCCTTCCGCTTCGATTGATTCCTCTTTAGCCATAACTGCTCCTTCTGAAAATTTACAAAGGGAGCATGCTACACAGAACAGAGGGCTTTGCAACCCTTTAACCGAATACGGATTTTACGCCTCAAGTAGGCTTCGTCGTTCAATGAGCTGATCGACTACCGACGGATCAGCCAGCGTGGAGACATCTCCGAGATCGCCCGTTTCATTGCTGGCGATCTTTCGAAGGATGCGGCGCATAATTTTTCCGGAGCGTGTTTTCGGCAGACCGGGAGCAATCAGAATCTGGTCCGGCACCGCGATCGGGCCAATATGCGTCCGAACCTCGTTGCGCAATTCGCCAATCAGTTCCGCATCTTCATCATCAATGCCTTCCTTGAGAATAACATAGGCGAAGATTCCCTGCCCCTTGATGTCGTGCGGGAAGCCCACCACGGCGGCTTCGGCGCAGCCGGGATGGCTGACGAGTGCGCTTTCGACCTCGGCGGTACCCATGCGGTGGCCGGAAACATTGATGACATCGTCGACACGGCCGGTAATCCAATAATAACCATCCTCGTCTCGGCGACAACCGTCGCCGGTAAGGTAGTAGCCGGGGAACGGGTCCAGATAGGTCTGCTCAAAGCGTTGATGGTCGCCTTGGATCGTGCGCGCGATTCCAGGCCACGGGGTCTTTATCGCCAGCAGGCCGGATACGCCGTTGCCCTCAAGTTCCTGCCCTTCTTCATTAAGAAGTACAGGCTGGATCCCAAAAAACGGGAACGTGGCCGAGCCCGGCTTGGTGGCCGTTGCGCCTGGTAACGGAGTGATCATAATCCCGCCGGTTTCGGTCTGCCACCAGGTATCAACAATATTGCAGCGTCCTTCGCCCACCACATCATGGTACCAGTTCCAGCTTTCGGGATTGATCGGCTCCCCGACGCTTCCGAGCACTCGAAGGCTGGAGCGGTCATATTTTTTTACATAGTCGTTGCCGAGACGTGCGATGGCACGGATGGCCGTCGGTGCCGTGTAGAATTGAGTAATTTTCAATCGCTCGACCATGTCCCAATAGCGTCCGGCATCGGGATAGGTGGGGATTGATTCAAACATAACGGTAGTGGCTCCGTTGGCCAGTGGACCGTAGACCACGTAGCTATGGCCGGTAATCCAGCCTATATCGGCAACACAGGCAAAGATATCGTCCTCGCGATAGTCGAAGACATATTTGTGCGTCATCATCGCGTAGAGCAGATAGCCTGCGCTCGTGTGCGAGATCCCCTTCGGTTTTCCGGTCGACCCGGAGGTGTACAGGAGGAAGAGCGTATCCTCGCTACCCATGTGTTCGATCGGGCAGTAGGGGCGTTCGTTCTTCATGGCGATGCCAAGATCAATGTCGCGCGGCTCATAAAACGGGACCTTGGACCCGGCATGACGCACCATGAAGACGTGCTTGACGGTTGGACACGCCATGACCGCTTCGTCGACAGGCCGCTTGAGTGGAACCATCTTCCGACCCCGCCGCCCTTCATCCGCGGTGATGACCGCCCTGCAGCGCGCATCCTGAATTCGGTCGCGCAACGCTTCCGCACTGAATCCGGCGAACACGACGTTGTGTACCGCACCAATGCGGGCGCAGGCGAGCATGGCGAAGGCGGCCTCGGGAATCATAGGCATGTAAATCGCCACGCGATCGCCCTTTCGGATACCGTTATGACGAAGCACGTTGGCCAGCTTGCAGACCTCGCGGTGCAACTCGCGATACGTGATACGGCGGACGTCGCCGGGCTCGTCGCCCTCCCATAGAATCGCCACCTTGTCGCCACGCGTCAGCAGATGGCGATCAACACAGTTATGGCATACATTCAACCTTCCCCCGAGGAACCAAGATACCATGCCATTGGCAAAATCACAGTCGCTGACTTGTGAAAATTTGTGGTACCAGTCGATATGCTCTTCGGCTTGCGATTTCCAGAAGGCATCCGGGTTATTGATGCTTTGGCCGTATAACTCCTGATAGCTTTCCATGTTTGGAAAATAGGCTCCTTCACTCACCCGGACGGGTGGAACATTCACCTGTGGTCCATTCGACTGCTCTGCCATAGCTGTACCTCCGTGTTGAAACATGAACATACATTATAATTACGATCATGTTTCCGGTAAATATTATTTTCAAATTACTATGGCCGGGGTACGAGATCGTCCTTTATAGGCCGGAAAACGGAGCAGCAGGTTTGGCTTTCACCCATTGGGAATATGTTCTACCTTGTCCGAACGATGGCGAAAGTTACCAAAGTTGCCCATGTGATGCGGCGCTTCGTTCCGGATAAATGGGGAGGCACCGAAAGCGTGGTGTTCAACCAGTCCCGCGAGTTGATCCGCCGAGGCACGGACAGCGTCATCTTCTGCACCGATATGTTTTCCCGCGCCGGTTCCGAGCAATTCGAAAATGTATGGATTAAGCGCTTTCGATATGCCTTTCCATGGTTTGGCCTTTCGGACGAAGCCAAGTCCCAATTAGAGCTCAAGGGCGGCAGCCCCCTATCGATTCCGCTGCTCTTTGGCTTGCTGAAGGAAAAAAATATTTCGCTCATCCATGTCCACGTGCAGCATCGGCTGGGCGGGATTGCCCGAACCGTGGCACGACTGAAGGGAATCCCCTATGTGGTGAGCATTCACGGCGGACACCTGACCTTGCCTCGGGAACAGGTTGATAAAATGACCAAGCCATTCCGTGGCAAACTCGAATGGGGAAAAGCGTTTGGTTTTCTTTTTGGCGCGCGCCGAGTGATTACCGATGCCGATGCGGTCATTTGCGTCGGCAAGGATGAATATGAAAAATTACGCCAACGCTACCCCGCAAAAAAGGTAGTCTATATCCCCAACGGGGTAGATACGGCTCGTTTTTCCAAATCAGGAGGCCAGATATTCAGGGAAACGTATGCATTTGAAGCCCACGAGCGAATCGTTCTTTGCGTATCCCGCATGGACTATCAAAAAAATCAATTGGGCCTTGTGCGGGCATTTAATGAATTTTCAAAGGATCACCCCAACCACCGGCTGGTGCTCATTGGCGCGGCAACGGTGGAATCGTATCGCAATGAAGTCATGGATTTAATCAAGCAGCTTAAACTCGATAACCGAGTGCTTGTGATTGATGGATTACGCCCCGACGACCCGCTCCTGCCGAGTGCGTATCGGGCGGCAGAAATGTTTGTACTGCCAACGCACCACGAGCCCTTTGGAATTGTCGTGCTTGAGGCATGGGCGGCACGGGTGCCGGTCATCGCCTACCGGGTGGGAGGTCTGGCCCGCTTTACCACGCATGCAAAAAATATTTTGCTGGTTGAACCGGATGATGAACAAATGCTTGCACAGCGCATGGCAGAGCTTTCAACCAACAAGCGACTTTACGCCGCGATCAGCAGCACGGCTTTCAAGGAGGTTGAGTCCGCTTATGACTGGACCTGCATTACAGACAAGGTGGTAAAACTCTACGAGGAAATCATTTAAAATCCCTGATTTTTCCACCGCTTAAGACTGGCGTTGACTCCCGTCTTCGTTCAACATTATCAGCTAAATCAATATTTGAGGGCAGGGTATGTTGCATAAAGACGTAAAGAATAAAATCGACAAACTAAAGATCGAGCTGGAGCAAACTCCGAAAGAAACCAGCCTGCTGGAACAAAAGCTGGACCAGGCCAAAGAAGGAATCGAGCGATACACCCCGGAAGCGATCCATGAACTGGCACAAACCTTGCAAACCGAAGCAAACGAATTTGAAGTGGAACACCCCCGTATCACGGCGCTGATCAATCAAGTGATGACCGCCCTTAGCAATCTTGGAATATAAATCAGGAGTTCGTAGAGATGACTAAAATTTGCTGCATTGGCGCCGGATATGTCGGCGGCCCCACCATGGCGATGATTGCCAGAAAATGCCCGGACGTCCAAGTGACGGTTGTAGATATTAATGAGCAGCGCATCGCAGCATGGCAATCGGACAATTTACCGATCTACGAACCGGGCCTCGACGAGGTGGTCAAGGAGGCGCTGGGCCGCAATCTCTTTTTCTCCACCGATGTTGATCAGGGCATCCGCGATGCCGACATTGTTTTCGTGAGCGTCAACACCCCCACCAAAACCTTCGGGGAAGGTGCGGGTTGCGCCTCCGACCTCCAGTATTGGGAACTCTGCGCCCGGCGCATCAAGGAAGTCTCCACCTCAGACAAAATCATCGTCGAAAAGAGTACCCTTCCCGTTCGCACGGCGGAAGCCATGGAACGCGTTCTGCATAGCGGCGACAATCCCGTCCATTTTGAAGTGCTGTCTAATCCCGAATTCCTCGCCGAGGGAACCGCCGTCACTGACCTGGAAAACCCCGACCGCGTACTCATTGGCGGCCATGAAACTCCGACCGGTCAAAAAGCACTGCAAACCCTGGCGGACATCTATGCCACATGGATCCCCCGCGACCGCATCCTGACCACCAACCTCTGGTCGTCCGAGCTTTCCAAGCTTACCGCCAACGCCTTTCTTGCACAGCGCGTCAGTTCCATCAACGCCATCTCCGCCCTGTGCGAAGCAACCGAGGCCGATGTTGGCGAAGTTGCACACGCCATCGGAACCGACAGCCGCATTGGGTCTAAATTCCTGAAAGCCAGCATCGGATTTGGTGGGTCTTGCTTTAAAAAGGATATTCTAAACCTGGTCTACCTCTGCGAGACCTATGGCCTGAAAGAGCCGGCCGACTATTGGCGTCAGGTCGTCATAATGAACGAATATCAGGAAACCCGCTTCGTTAAGACCATGCTCCACAACATGTTTAATACGATTGCCGGCAAACGCATCGCCGTTCTCGGCTTTGCCTTCAAGGCCGACACCGGCGATACACGCGAAAGCCCGGCCATCAAGGTCTGCCGTGAGCTGGCATCCGAACATGCCACCATTGTTGTATCCGACCCCCAGGCCATGGAAAACGCCAAGATCGAAATGCCCGAGCTCGCCGACCAGATTGAGTTCGAAGAAGATCCCTACAAGGCATCCGCCAACGCGCACGCCGTAGCGGTATTAACCGACTGGAAACTCTATAAAGAACTCGACTTCCAACGGATCTACGATTCCATGGCCAAGCCCGCGTTTATCTTTGATGGGCGCAATATGCTCGATCATAAAACACTGTTTGAAATGGGTTTTGAGGTCTATTCCATCGGAAAAGGGTTGATGACCCACCTCAAGTAGGTTTCATTCCAAAAAAGTCGCCAAGTGCCGAAGAGCAAACGAAAGTACGACTCGCGAGTCGACTTCAAGGCGTACGCGGCGCTGAGTTGGCGCACATTATGCTAACATAGGTGTAATAGAAGAAAAACGGGCCTGTTTTCGTAACGCTTTCGCCATTTAAAAAGCAAATAACCAAAGAAGCATTCAACGTGTTTAAGCGAACCAAAGCGACTAGATGTATCTTCCTCATCGTTGCCGTGGCATTTCTCGCCACGGCACTTCCGGCCTCTCAGCTAAGCGAAAGTGACATCCGCTTTCTTAAACAGAAAGAGGAAATCGTTTTTGTTTCGCAACCCAACTATGCGCCACTTGAGTTTCTACGTAAAAAGCAGGTAAGCGGCATGAACGTGGAGCTGGCGCAGTGGATGGCCGCACAGCTCGGCTTCAAAGTCAGATTTGAAACCGCCCCCCTTCCTGTAGCGCTTAAAATGTTAAAAAATGGGGAAGCCGATGCGATCACCAGCCTTTTCCATACACACAAGCAATATCCGGAATTCGACTTTTCCCATACACTAAAACTATCGTCTATTGCGGTGTATGCTCGCAGCGACCGGACCGACATCAACAGCACTTCCGATCTCGAAGGTCGAAGAATTGCTGTCGTTTCCTCCAGCCGAGTGATGGAAATTTTACAGCAAAAAAATATTACCTGCGAAATCAAATTTCTTTCCAGTGTTGATGAATGTGTCAACATGGTTACATCGGGGAAAGCAGATGCTATGATTGGCAACGAGCTGATCATCGAACACCATTTATACGGCACGGGCAGCGGTGATCTTAAAATTTTGGACGACCCGCTCACCACGACCAAGCTATGCATGGCTGTAAATAAAGAAAACCGAGAGTTACTCAACGTACTTAACAAGGGCATCAAGTCAGCCCAGCAAAGCGGTACGCTCTATAAAATACAGGCAAAGTGGCTGGGCTCTGAATACCCCCAACACGCCATCGCGACCAAAACCCTGCTTACCACGGCTACGGTTTCACTTGTCTCTGTGCTTTCCATCATTCTATTGATCCTGCTATGGAACCGGAACCTCCACAAAAAGGTCGCGGAGCACACGCGGCAGTATGCGGAAAGCGAAGAACGACTCCGCCAGTTTTTTGAGAACTCCCCGGACCCTGTGTTCGTCATGAACCGAGATGCCCAGATTATTGCAGTCAATACCTGCGCCTGCGAATTCGTAAAAATGGAGAAAGCGGAGCTGCTCACCAAAACCGCGTATGACCTTGCTCCAGAAGCGTTCCACCGCGAAGTTGACGAAAATATGCGCAAGTGGTTCTCCGGCGAACTGAAGCAATGCGAGGGCTTTTGCCTGACAGCGGAGGGAACGACCATCCCCATCGATATGACCGGGACGCTTCAACCCATCGGAGGAGAGACTGTTCTGCAACTTCATGTGCGCAACACCACGCTCCATAAAGAGGCCGAAGAAAAACTCCTGAATGCCCGCGAACTCGCTGAGAAAGCGAGCCAGACAAAGAGTGAATTTCTTGCCAATATGAGTCATGAGATCCGCACACCCCTCAACGGAATTGTCGGGATGGCCCAGCTGATGATCGACACCGGACTGGATAAAGAACAAAACGAGTTCGTTGAAACGATTCTTCAGTCCTCGAACGGGCTTTCGAAAATCATAAACCATGTACTCGATATCTCAAAAATCGAAGCGGGACAGATGGATATCCGCGAAGCCGCTACCGACCTGCGCGAACTGTCCAACACCCTCTACCACATGTTTCTACCACGGGCAGAACAGGCCGGGGTTTCGCTCAAGTGCGAGTGCAAAGGCAACATCCCCCCCAGCGTCATCACCGACGAAGGCCTGCTCGAACAGGTTCTCACCAACCTACTTGGCAACGCCTTGAAGTTTACCCACGAGGGTTCTGTGATTCTCGTTATCGAATGTCTCAAAAAAACGGATCAGAATGCCGAGCTTCATTTCGAGGTCAGCGATACCGGCATCGGCATTTCACCGAATAAACAGGCTACTATTTTCGAAAAATTCACGCAGGCCGATGGAACGTCTAAGCGACAGTATGGCGGCACCGGCCTCGGATTGGCGATCAGCTCACAGCTGGTCGAATTGATGGGCGGAAAAATCGAATTGAACAGTGTCCCGGATGAAGGCTCAACCTTCTCCTTCAAGTTAACCCTGAAGCAAAACAACGGCCCCGCAAAACAAATCGATGCCCCCCCCCTTGCCACGCAGGTGCTGCGCGAGAATGCACAAATTCTTCTTGTTGAGGATAACAAAGTAAATCAGAAAGTCGCCATTGCCATGCTGCGCAAGGCGGGATGCGAGGTGGATGCGGTCGAAAACGGACGGGCAGCGGTTGAGCAAGTCCAGAAAAAATCATACGACGTAGTCCTGATGGACTGCCAAATGCCGATCATGGATGGCTTCGAAGCAACAGCCCTCATTCGCAAAATGGAAGCTCCTTATTGTCAGATCCCCATCATTGCCATCACGGCACATGCCATGAAGGATGATGAAACGAAATGCATCGAGGGCGGTATGAATGATTATCTGCCCAAGCCGATCAGCAAGCAGATGCTGATCAACCTCATTAACAAGTATACGAGCCCCCATGAGTCCATTCTGGAAAACGAAGAAACTTCATGAGTTGACGAATCGTGAATGGGAAGCCCTGTGCGACGGGTGCGCCAAGTGCTGTGTTCACAAACTCGAAGATGAAGATACCGGCAAGGTGTATTATACCTGCGTTGCATGCCGCATGCTCGACGTGAACACCTGCCGTTGCACCGACTACCCCAACCGGCACGAACTTGTGCCCGACTGCGCCGTGCTCTCTCCCGACAAACCCGAACACTTTCAATGGATGCCCGACACTTGCGCCTACCGCTTGATGCATGAGGAAAAACCGCTGCCCGACTGGCACCCACTGATCACCGGCAATCCCGCATCGGTACATGAACACGGGGCATCTGCCCGAAAAAAACTAATCCCCGAATTTCTTGCCGACGAATCGGACCTCGAGAAATATATCGTCTACGAAGCGTAGAGACTCTCCACCTTCGCCGCACAGATAAAGTCGTTCTCCGACAACCCCTCGATGGCATGAGTCGTATAGGTGAAGGTACATTTATTGTACATGACCCGCATATCGGGATGATGATCCTCCAGGTGCGAAACATAGGCCGCAGCATTCACGAAGGCCATGGTTTGATAATAGTTCTTGAAGGAATAGGTTTTCGAAATTTCATGGCCGTCGCGCGCCCAGCCCTTCAGCTGTTTGAGTAATGTATCGGCCTCGTCGAAAGCCATTGGAGCAACGCCCCCCTCGCACGGCTTGCACTGCTTTTTCGCTAAATCTTCAGCACTCATATTTACCTCCGGTCAACGGAGATATTGTAGGCCATCAGCTCTCTTTGCCAAGACCATACTCATTGAGCTTACGGTGGAGGGTGCGCCGACTGATCCCTAGCTTTTCCGCGGCCCGGGTCCGGTTTCCTCCGGTTTTTTCCAAAGCTTGAACAATCATTCGCTTTTCCATTTCATCGACCGTCAGGTCGGCATCGGCTCTTACCTCGCGCACCCCTACGGCCGTTTCACGGATCTGTACAGGAATATCCTTCACATCCAGCACTTTTCCATGTGCCAGCACCACCATGCGTTCAATCAGATTGCGTAGTTCTCTGATATTTCCCGGCCAGTCATAACCGGCCAGCATTTCATATGCGGCTGGCGAAAAGCCCTCGATTTGCTTGGAATTTTCTTCATTAAAAACCGCCAGATAATGATTCAGCAGCAAAAGAGTATCATCCTGCCGTTCGCGCAACGGCGGGAGGGTAATAACCACGACATACAGCCGGTAAAACAAATCCTCCCGAAAATCTCCTTCATCCACCATTTCCTTCAGGTCGCGGTTGGTGGCCGCAATCAACCGGGTATCGACATCTACCGGTGTATCTCCGCCGACGCGCTCGATCTGCCGTTCCTCCAATGCACGCAAAATCTTTACTTGAACGGAAGCATCGATCTCGCTGATTTCGTCGAGGAAAAGCGATCCGCCATCCCCTTTTTCAAAACGCCCGACCCGCCGCTCCATGGCCCCCGTAAATGCGCCCTTTTCATGACCGAACAGTTCGCTTTCAAGGAGGTTCTGCGACAATGCCGCGCAGTGTACCGCAACAAACGGCCCATTATTCCGCGGGCTCAGCTGATGAATCGCCTTGGCCACGAGCTCCTTGCCGGTACCGCTTTCACCCTGAATCAAAACCGTGGCGCGCGAGTTTGCCACCTGCCGAATGGTATCGAACACCTCCTGCATCGGAGTTGAACGACCAATGATGTTTTCCAGTCCATACTTATTGTCGAGTTGCACACGAAGCTGTTCATTTTCCAGCTCCATCTTTTTCGATTTCAACACTCGGTCCAGCACCAGCTCCAGTTTATCAAGATTGATGGGTTTCGTCATAAAGTCGGTTGCCCCGTGCTTCATTGCCTCCACCGCCATATCGACATCGCCATAGGCTGTAAGGATAATGCAGATCAGCTCCGCCTGGTTTGCGAGGGCCCGTTGCATTAGCGTAATGCCATCCATGCCCGGCATCCGGACATCGCTCAAAAGCACATCGACCTGTTGCGCTGAGAGCACCTCCATTGCGGAGGCCCCGTTTTCCGCAACAAACACCCGGTAATCACGCCGCAGAGCCCGAACCAATCCGTCGCGCGCGCTCTTTTCATCATCGACAATCAATACAACCGGTTTATTCATTTTCCATCTCCGCATCAGGGGCGACCAGCAGGTTTAAACGCACATCTTCCCGAGGAAACCGCAGGGTCAATCGGGTCCCCCTCCCCACCTCTGAATTGATTTCGATTTCGCCGCCGTGGTCGCGCATGATCCGCTGAACAATCATCATTCCCAAGCCGGTCCCCTCGGCCTTGGTCGTGTGATAGGGTTCATAGATGGCACCCAGTTTTTCGGGATCAATACCCGGACCGTTGTCGTCGACCACGGCACTCACGAAGCGATCCGACTGCAGCAACGCGAGTTTGAGGATGCCGCCATCCGCCATCGCCTGCAATGCGTTTTTAATGACATTAAAGAACACCTGCTTCACCTGTGTTTCATCCACCGCAACCGCAGGAATATCGTCGGGGAAATCGGTTTCCACCAACATGCGGCGATCCTTGATTTCATGGCGCATCACTTCCAATGTTTCATCAACAAGATCAGCCAGATTTTGCAGCTTGCGTTCGGGGAGCGAGGGTCGCAGCGCCTTCAGGAACTGGCGGATAATCGTATCGAGCCGAGCCACTTCCTTGCGCGAAACGTCGACCAGCTCCTTCAGTTCGCTCTTGGCCTGTTCGTCTTCAAGATAGCCCAGTTCGCGGTCCAGCAGTTGCAGGTGAATATTAATCGAGTTCAGCGGATTGCCTATTTCATGAGCCACACCCGCTGCCAGCAGGCTGAGCGCATGCAAGCGCTCGGACTCGATCGACTCGGCCGTGCTTTCGCGCTCGCGGGTCACATCGCGAAAGATGACCACGGCGCCTTCTTCATTTTCATCCACCGCCCGAAGCGGGACCACGTAGAATTCCATGAAGCGGTGCTGGGGGTAGGTAATTTCAATTTCACGGCGTACCAACTGGCTCCACTCATACTCGTCGAGTTCCAGCACCAGATCCCAGTGAATATCCTTCAGATACCGTTCAATGGGTACGCCCTGTGCCTGCTCCAGCGTAAAGCCAAGAAACTGCTCGGCAGCGCGGTTGGCATAACTGATCTGCGCCTGAGGATCGAGGACGATCAATCCCTCTTCCAAGGCCTGGAAAATGGTCTCCATTAATCCTTTTTCCCGTGCAAGGCGCAGGAAATAGGACTGGAGGCTGCCTTTATCCAGATGGTCCATGCGATCAACGAGCTTGTCAAAAAAACCAGGGTTCATGCCCGAAATGTGTCATTACGGCGCATATTTTGCAACCCAATATCGCCCCATAATAAATGCGACAAAACGACGCTTATTTCACCTATCGCATTAAAAAAACCAAAGAGATCCAGCCTAAAATCTGACGCAATCTACTCTCGCGGCACGAGCGTCTTCATGCCAACCTACTGATTCGATCAATGCATCAGTGCGCAAGACCGGGGAAATTTTAATGCGAAAATATTCAATTCAGGAAGTTGCTTCAAAAATCGATCACGCTGTACTGAAACCGGACCAGACCGAAACCGACGTTCAGGAAAATGCGGCGATGTGCATCGAGCGCGGGGTGGCCAGCATGTGCGTGCGCCCGTGCGATATAAAACTGACGGCCGGTTTACTGGCGGATTCACCGGTTATGGTTTCGTGCGTACTGAGCTTCCCGCACGGCGCGGATAGCACGCGGGTCAAGGCATTCCAGGCCAAACAAGCCATCGACGATGGTGTGCAGGAAATCGATATGGTCATGAACATTGGCCAGTTCCTTTCCGGGAACTACGACACGGTCTGCGAAGACATCAAAGCCGTTGTTGAGGTGGCGCATGCCAGTAACGTAGCTGTCAAAGTCATTCAGGAAAGCGGCTTCCTAAGCCTCGAACAAGTCGCCAAAGCCTGCACACTTTCCTATGAAGCCGGAGCCGATTTCGTAAAGACCTCAACCGGGTTCAACACCACCGCTGCCACGCCGGAGATCATCGATGCCATGCTGAAAACCGTCGGTAATAAAATGAAAATCAAAGCCTCCGGCGGTATTCGCGACTGGGCCACCGCCGTGAACTATCTCCGACAAGGCGTAGACCGACTCGGCATTGGGGCCACCGCTTTCGTACTTGATGGATACACGGCCGACAGCGACTATTAACTGCACCTGCCGCCACAATCCCGTTCCTTAATCTCTGGAACGCGGGCTTGTATTCCGACGCACAGGCTTTACCCTTAGCGTTTTCATTGGTTGGAGCAGGCCCATCAAGCAACAGGAATTCAAACTAAGCCCCTATTTCATTCCCCATCGCATGGAGATTGTCACCACGGTTGCCTGCGTACTGGTTACCGTAGCCATCAATCTCTACCTGCCCTTTATCATGCGGCAGGTCATCGATGGCCTGACCGAAAAAACGCTGAACACGTCGGACATCGCCCACCTGCTGGGCATCTACCTCCTACTCGGCACGGTCTCCGTAACCTTCTCTCGCCTGCTGCGGAGAATTCCTCTTAAACTGTCGCACAAGATTGAATATGCCCTTCGCAAAGATGTCTTTGACCATTTGACCCGGCTCGACCAGGAATTCTACCGCGGCGAGCGCACCGGCGATCTGATGACGCGCATGTCGTCGGACATCAACCTGATTCGCGACGCCATCGGACAAGGGCTCCTGCAGGGCATCCGCACCATTGCCGTGCTTGTGTTTGCCTCGGTCGTCATGGTGCTGACCGAGCCCGATCTGGCAGGCCTCGTTTTTTCGCTCTACATTCCGATGGTCGTGATCTTCTTCCTGATCCTGCGGGTCATGCGCCGCCAGCAAAAAGAACTGCAGGAGCATGTATCGGAAGTCTCAAACTTTTCGCAGGAAAGCTTTGCAGGCATTCGTTGCATCAAAGGCTTTGCACTGGAACACCGGCGCAATGCCCAGTTTGAGGGGCTCAACAGCGACCTCATTCGCAAAACCATGCTCACGCAGGCATCCCGGCAAAGCCTCTGGCCTTTCATGGCTTTTTGGTTTTGCCTCGGCATGATCCTGATTCTCAATATGGGCGGCCGCAAAATCATCCACGGGGAGCTCACCCTTGGCACCCTGACACAGTTCATCCAATATCTGCTATACATGCAGTGGCCGCTGCTGGCACTCAGCTGGACCATGAGCCTGATGCAACGCGGCAAAGTCAGCTGGATACGCATCAAGGAAATCCTGGAGCGAGAACCCGGCATTAAAGAAAACGGCGAAACCAGTACGGATGTTGAAAAAATGGATGCATCGATCCGCTTTCAATCCCTGAACCTCGAAATAGCCAACCAAACCTTTCTTTCGGACATCAACCTCGAAGTTGCCGCCGGCACCACGCTTGGAATTACCGGCCCGACCGGCAGCGGCAAGACCCTGCTCGTTTCGCTAGTGGCCCGCCTGATGGATCCGACCACCGGCTCCGTTGCCGTGGGCGGAAAGGATATCCGCACGGTATCGCTGGCCAAGCTTCGCGGTATGATTGGTTTTGCCGCGCAGGAACCGGTGCTGTTTTCCAGATCCCTGGAACACAACATTGGATTCGGCGTCGAAAAACCGGAAAAGACCCTAATCGGCTGGGCGGCCGAAATTGCCCACCTGCGCGGCGATGTGGAGGGCTTCCCCGAGCAGTATCAGACCATGCTCGGCGAACGCGGTGTAACCCTCTCCGGCGGACAGCGCCAGCGGACCGCGATCAGCCGGGCCATTGCCCGCCGCCCCGATATCCTGATCCTCGACGACGTACTTTCGGCCGTCGACACCCAGACCGAGGCGGCCATCATGGGCAAGCTACAACCCGTCATGAAGGAACGCACAACGCTGTTTGTCAGCCACCGCATCTCCACCCTGCGCTATGCGGATGAAATTGTCGTCATCGAAGAAGGGCGCATCACCCAGCGCGGTACGCACGAAGAGCTGATCCGGCAACCGGGCTACTATGCCGAACTCAACACGCTGCAGCAGCTGGAAGAAAAACTGGAGGCGAACGCATGAAGCTGGCCAAACGTCTCCTCAGCTATTCCCTGCCCTATTGGCGATGGCTGATCCTCGCCCTGTCGATGATCCTTTTCACTGCACTGACGATCAACTATCTGCCTGTGCTGATCCAACGCGTGACCGACCAATGCCTGATGAATACAGCGAGCCCGGCCCAGGAACGGCTGGACCTGCTGATGCGGCTCAGCGTCATCTATATTTCGATCGCCGGCATCGGCCATGTGGTGCGCTATGCTCAAGGCCTCCTCACCGCGTGGATTGGCCAAAAAATCATCTACGACCTCCGGCTCGAAGTATTCGGCAAGGTGCTCCGGATGCATCAGGCCTATTTCGACAAAACGGCCGTCGGCACGCTGATGACCCGCGTCACGTCCGACATTGAGCGGCTTCAGCATTTCGTGACGGAAGGCGTTGTCGGCACCATTGCGGATCTCTTCATGTTGCTGGGCATCATGGGCTACATGATCTACATCAGCCCCGTTCTTTCGCTTTCCATCTTCATTACCCTGCCCTTTCTGTTCGCCTTCATGTTCTTCGTCAACGTCAAGTTACGGAATGCCAACCGCGATATTCGCGACCGCCAGTCGCGCCTGAATGCACTGCTGCAGGAAGACCTGACCGGCATGACCACCATTCAACTGTTCAATCGCGAAGCCAGCACCATGGCCGAATTTGACAAGCGCCACAGACTCCTGCGCTCGGCCTATTTTGATGAAGTCCGCTGGTTCAGCCTCTATTTCCCGACCGTCGAAGGCGGGCAGGCCCTTTCCATTCTGATTATTCTGGCAGTGGGCGGCGTATTGATCCTGAACGGATCAACGGCCATAACGCTCGGAATCTTCGTCGCCTTCCTCGCCTATATCCGTGATTTTTTCCGCCCCCTCGGATCGCTCTCCGATAAAGCCGGATCCTTCCAGGTTGCGCTGGCCTCCATCGAGCGGATTTTTACCCTGCTCGACACTAATGAGGAAGTCACCGACCCGGCGGAACCCAATTCGCCCGAGCGCATTGCCGGAAGCATTGCCTTCAACAACGTATGGTTCGCCTATAACGACGACAACTGGGTCATCAAGGATCTCTCCTTCTCCGTCGAACCCGGACAGGTGCTCGCGGTCGTCGGGGCAACCGGTGCAGGCAAAAGCACCATCATTAATTTGATTGGCCGCTTCTACGACGTGCAGCAAGGCATGGTCACCATTGATGGCACCGATGTGCGACAATTCGGCAAACACGACCTGCGCGGACGCCTGGGCTATGTCTTTCAGGATCCGTTCATCTTTACCGGATCCGTTGCCGACAACATTGGCCTGCTCACTCCGGGCATCAGCCGCGCCGACATTATGCGGGCCGCCAAAACCGTCAATGCCCATGGTTTTATCGAGACCATGCCCGGTGGCTACGACACCATACTCAACGAACGCGGCGAAGGCCTTTCGCTGGGGCAAAAGCAACTGCTGGTTATGGCGCGCACGCTGGCACAGGATCCCGAATTGCTGTTCGTGCTCGACGAGGCCACTGCCAGCGTTGACACCGCCACGGAAATGCTGATTCAGGATGCGCTCTCCAAGCTGATGTCCAACCGCACCAGCATCGTGATTGCCCACCGGCTCTCCACCATCCGCAACGCCGACCGCATTCTCGTGATGCGTCATGGCGAGCTGGTGGATCAGGGCACGCACGATGAGCTGATGGCCAAGGATGGCTACTACCGCCAGCTCTACGACCTGCTGACACACTCGCCGGATTTAAACTAGAGCATTTAAAGAAATGTCGTATCCGCTTCGTTTATGTACTGGAGCGGCCTCCGCCCGGGCGCTCGGCGAGCGCCCCTCCATCGAGGTGGCTATGGTTTTGTTT
>CAZWZW010000029.1:0-23992 GCA_964639125.1 uncultured Verrucomicrobiota bacterium | reverse complement strand
CGGATGGTGCTGGAGAGCGGTGTCGGCGAGTTGTGGGTGGAGGGCGAGCTTTCGCGCGTCACGATCCATTCCAGCGGGCACTGGTATTTTACACTGAAGGATGAAGCTGCTGCGGTTTCGTGCGCCATGTTCCGCAACGACAATGCGCGCGTAACCTTCCAGCCGAAGGATGGGCTGAAAATCCAGATGCTGGCCCGGGCGAGCCTCTACGAAGCCAATGGTCGCTATCAGCTGATTGCCTCCGAAATGGAGGAGGCGGGCAAGGGAAACCTGCAGGAGCAGTTTGAAAAGCTGAAGGCAAAGCTGGCTGCAGAAGGGCTGTTCGACGAAGCCCGTAAAAAGCCGCTTCCGATCCTGCCGCAAAAAATCGGCGTGGTCACTTCGCCGACCGGCGCGGCGATTCGCGACATTATCCATGTGCTGACCCGCCGCTATCCCAATATTAAGATTCTTCTGGCACCTGTTACGGTACAGGGGCCGACTGCGGCAAAAAGTATTGCGTCCGCGATCCGGTATTTTAACAAAGTAGGACAGGCTTCCAGCCTGTCTGCGGAGGATAAGCCGTTCTTTTCGCCTTTCCTCCCGATGGAGATCGAGCAGCGCCATCTACCCCACTGGACGCAGGAAGGAGCTACTTACTTCGTAACCTTCCGCCTATCCGATTCCCTGCCGCAGGAAAAGCTCCGCCAGTGGCACGCTGAGCAGGAGGCTTGGCTGCGCTGCCACGAGGAGCCGTATTCAACGGAGGAGCTTGAGGAATACACAAGGCTCTTTAGCGAACGGATAGGCCAATGGCTGGATGCCGGATCGGGATCATGCATTCTGGCGGAAAAAGAAAACGCGAAAATCGTTGAGCAGGCACTATTGCATTTTGACGGCGAGCGCTACCGTCTTGGCTCGTATGTGATCATGGAAAACCATGTTCATGTCCTCATTTCCCCGTTGGCTGGAAACGAAATGGGTGCGATTCTCCACTCTTGGAAATCATTCACAGCAAACGAACTGAACAAATCGACCGGGAGCAAAGGGGCTGTTTGGCAGGACGAGTCATATGACCATATTGTGCGGAGCCCTGAACAGCTGGCCTTTTACACTAGCTATATCCAGCAAAACCTTGAGCAGTCAGGTGGAACGGCCTTGGCGCGGGTAGACAGGCTGGAAGCCCGTCCTACTTTACCGATCGATGTGATGATCGTCGGGCGTGGCGGCGGGAGTATCGAGGATCTTTGGGCGTTCAATGAAGAGATCGTGGCGCGCGCGATTGCCGATTCCAGCATTCCGGTCATCTCTGCCGTAGGACACGAAATCGACTTTACCATTGCCGATTTTGCAGCGGATGTACGTGCGCCGACGCCATCGGCCGCCGCCGAGCTGGCGGTGCGTGAAAAGAGTGCGCTGGAAGACGAGATCTCGTTGTATCAGCGCCGCTTGCGCCAGAGCCTGAAAACGATGGCGCAGGACTTCCGGTTGCGGCTTAACCGTGCGGAGCACAGCTATGTGTTCCGCGAACCGCAGAATCTGGTGAAGCAATATCGCCAGAATATTCAGGCATTGGAAACCCGTATGGGCGATCTGCTCAAGTTGGATGCCCGCGAAAAAATTCGACGCTTGGAGAGCGCCAATGTGCGAATGGCGCATCTGTTGCAATCGAGCGTTCAGCAGGCGCATCAGCACATCGACGAGCTGGGCATGGTGATGCAGCACCGCATGGAGCGCAAGCTGGAGCACGACCAGCAGTCGCTCCAGCGGGTTGAGTCGCAATTGCGCATGCTCAACCCGCTGGCGGTGCTCGGGCGAGGTTACAGCCTGACCCGCAAGCCGGATGGCACGGTGATTCGCAGCGAGGGAGACGTTGAATCCGGCGAAAAAATCGTTACGCAGCTGGCGGACGGGAAAGTGGTTTCAAACGTGGTTGGAAAAGAGTAAACAAAGATCCTGTTGGAGATGAACTATGGCTGAGAAGAAAAGTGCAGATTTTGAAGCGTCGCTCGGGCGGCTGGAAGAACTGGTTGATGAAATGGAAGGCGGCGAGCTGAGCCTGGAGGAAATGATCAAGCATTTTGAAGAGGGCTCGAAGCTGGTGGAACTTTGCTCGAAAAAACTGAACGAGGTGGAACAGAAAATTGAAAAGCTCGTCAAGAAGGATGGGGAGCTGAAGGAAGTTCCATTCGAAGTGGAAGAGGCGGAGTGACCGTATGAAGAAAAAATGGATCCTGATTGCTTTTTGTGGACTGATGGTGCTCAGCGCGGTGCTGTCCGCATTGTGGCGTCAGCAAGGCGAGGAGACGCGGTCGGATCCGATCCATGTCGGGAAAGAAGCCTTTTCCCCGCACCAGCGTCCGATCACCGGCAGTAATCCCGCGCGCGAGTTCAGTAACTCGATTGCTGATGCGGTTGAAAAAGTGATGCCGTGCGTCGTCGTGATTCGCACCGAACGCATACAATATAAAAAAATGCGGGACTATTTCGGCTTCTTTTATCTCGTGCCCGAGGAGCTCGCCGGCGAGGGCTCGGGGGTGATTATCGATGAACGCGGGTATGTCATGACCAGCTGGCATGTGGTTGAAGGTGCCCGCCAAATCGAGGTGGTGCTGAATGATGGAACCAAACTTTCCGCCGAACTGGTCGGACGGGATCTTTCCACCGATCTGGCCGTACTGAAAATCAATACGGATGGGTTGGATTGCCCTGCGGTTGAATTTGGCGACTCGGATGCGCTGCGGGTCGGCGAGGTGGTCATCGCGATTGGCTCACCCTTCAGTCTTCAAAGTTCGGTGACCGTCGGGCATGTCAGCCAAAAGGGTCGGCGCGCCAAGATCCTGCCCTATGAGGATTTTATCCAGACCGATGCGGCCATCAACGAAGGCAACAGCGGAGGGCCGCTGGTTGACGTGGATGGCCGTCTGATCGGCATCAACGCCGCCATCAAAATTGATGCCCAGCAAAAAGGTGTGGGCATTGCTTTTGCAATTCCATCCAATCTGGCCATGGTCATTGCAAAGTCATTGATTGATAATGGAAAGCATGAGTGGCCGTGGGTGGGTGCCACGTTTGGAACCATCAATCCGGTTGACCGCAAACAGCTGTTTGGCGGGGTCGGCGTACCGGTCTTGCAGGTCTGGCGCGATACATCGGCCGCCAAGGCCGGGATGCAGCCGGGCGATGTCGTTCTTGAAGTGAACGGGATTGATGTGAAGGACGAGTTTGATGTCTATCGGATCATCTTTAACCATCCGGTTGGAGAGCGCCTTAAGTTTCTGGTGCAACGGGGCAAAGAGAAACAACTCAAATTTGAATTGCTTCTCGAAGAGTTTCCCGGCGCCCCCTTTTAATTTTACCCGCTTGAATGTGTAGGACTTTATCGATGGCAAAAAAAAGAAACAGTCGGCTTGTTGCCGCAAAAATCATCAAACCATGGATGGAAGATCAGCAGTTTCCGGATCGGGCTCTGGCTGGATTGGAACAGGATCATGCCTTCATCATGGAACTCGTTAACGGCGTGGTTCGCCAGTATGGCATTCTCCAGTGGTTGGAAAACAAGTGGCTGAAAAATCCACCCAAGCCTTTTTTCCGGGCGATCCTTTATGTGGGGCTGTACCAGCTGCTCTTTATGAATGTGGAGGAATATGCGGCGATTAACGAAACCGTCGATGCCGCCAAAAGCCACCCCGGGGGCGCGGGCAATGCAAAAATGATCAACGCCGTTCTGCGGCGGATGCAGCGTGAGCGCGAGAAGGTGCTTTCTGCGCTGAAAAAACAGCCCGATTTTGTCCGGCTATCACATCCCGAAATGCTTATGAAGCGCTGGGTGGGGAACTATGGTGAAGCGGCGACAATCCAGCTGGCCGAATGGAACAATCTTCCGCCCGAAACGATCCTTCGCATCGAGCAGTCCTTGGTCGGTGTGTCCGTATTTATGGATGCTTTGCATGGTGCCGGAATCGAGCTGAAGAAGCATCCATTCAGTGCGGTGGAAACCTTTGTGGTATTGCCTCGCGGTATTGCCGTGCGCAAGGTTCCGGGCTACAGCGAAGGTTGGTTTACCGTGCAGGATCCGGCCACCTCGGTTTCCGTCGACCTGCTTGCGCCGCAGCCCGGAGAGGCTGTGCTTGATGCGTGCGCCGCGCCGGGCGGTAAAACCGCCATGCTCGCTGGGCGCATGAAAGCTGAAGGCGAACTCGTCGCGATGGATCTGCACGATGACCGTATTGCGGTGCTCAACGAAAACCGAAAACGTTTGCATTTAGACTGGGTCGAAGTGGTGCAGGGCGATGCCCGCAAACCGGAAAAGGCTCTCGGGGATCGGAAGTTTGACGCCATTCTACTTGATGTTCCATGCCTCAACACCGGCGTTCTGCGGCGGCGTGCCGATGCCCGCTGGCGCATTGATGATGAGCGAATTGGAGCCATTACCCGACTCCAGTATGAGATTCTGGACGCCTGCGCCTGCCTGCTAAAGGAAAATGGTCGCCTCGTCTACAGCACGTGCAGTCTGGAGTTCGAGGAAAATGAAGATCTCGTTGCCCGCTGGGTGGACGAGCATCCGGCCTTTGTGCTGGAGAAAACCAGAAAATGTTTTCCGCCCGAAAGCGGGGCTGACGGTGCTTTTGCCGCGTTGCTGAGAATAAAGTAGGTTAGTTGGCCGAAACGACTTCAATGGTGTTTCCATCAAAGTCGACAACTTGGCCGGGTCGGATCTTGCAGCGTTTGCGGGTTTCAAGCTGGCCATCGACGGTAACGAGCCCTTGGGCAACCACCTCTTTGCCCTCGCCGCCTGACATTACCAGATTGGCGACTTTCAGTAGCTTGCAGAGTTCGATGTATTCGTCTCTGATCGGAATTTCCATGCGCTAAGCCTCTGCTTCTTTACGGAGTCTTCTAATCAGCTCAACGCGCTTATAGGGGAGGCGGCCACGATGGTAGAGGATATCGACCTTTTTTTCGATAGCATCCCAGTCTTCGGCTGTTGGGGGTGTGTCGTAGTCCCACTTTTCTTCGTCCGAGCGCTTCGTCTGCCACTTCATCAGGGTTTTCCCCGGGAAGGTAATGCGGATTTTGCGTTTTACGCCATCATCGAGTTTTTCAACCCATTCAATATCTGCTTTCACAAAATGCCTCCGAATTCCAAGGACAGGAAAGAATAGGAAGCCGTATCCAGTAAATGGAGCCGGACTTTATTTAGGGTAGAACCACCGGCTGGATGTTCCGGCAATAAAACAGATGCCGGCGATGACCACGCCAACCATGGGAAAGAGGAGCCGCTTCTGACGCAGTGCCACGTCAATTTTTGCCTGCTCGCCCAGAAAGTAGTACATCGCCCCGGATACGGCCAGTGCGATAATGGCCACCCACCAGAGGAGTACTTTAGGATTAATTGATTTGCCAGTTCTACCGTTCATAAGAACAGGGATTAAAGTACGGATTGCAGGTAATTATCAAGGAGAAACCGGCTGAATATGGTTTTGTTTCACCCATCCGGTTTTGCCGTCGTACTCAATCTCGACCCAGCCCTTGGCATCCATGCTTTTTTGCCGCACAAGCGCCGCCAGTGGTACTTTATAGTGTGCCGTGCTGCCTTCAACCGGCCCAAACAAGGCCGTGGTACCGGATTGCACAACCACCCATTCCGGGGCGGATTTAAACTGCTGCCAGTGCCACCACCCGCCTGCGGCCAGCAGAATGATTGCGGCGGGCAGCAGGCTGATCCGGACTAGCGTCCGGGTGGCCGGGCGGAAAAGCCGGCCCGCCATGAGCAGCAGTGTGAAGACAACGTAGCCTGCCATGGCAGCCATGAGCCACCCATTCTGTGTCAGGGTGGAGAAGATCCGCTGAACAAAGGGCGGGGCCGGTTCGATGGCACCCGCCGCATTGAGTGCAAACTGCAGGTTTGCGCGGATGTCAGGATCACGCGGGGCTGCATACCAGGCCCTGCGGTAATGGCTCACCGCAGCGGGAAGGTTTCCGTTTTTGAAATAGGCGTTTGCTAAATTATACTGTACCTCGACATTGGCAACCCCATTACTAAGCAACCCTTCGTAAAGCATGGCGGCTTCATGATAGCGACCGTTGTCATAGGCCGTCTGGGCCTTTGAAAAGTCTTCTTCGAGCGCACGGCAGGACAGTGAGGTTAGCAGCAGGATTGAAATGATGGCGGATCGAATGTTCACAGCTTGATCCTTTCGCACTTTTTTAAGGTGATATTGAGCTGCCGGAGCAATTCTTTCATTTCCTCTTTCGGGTTGTTGCTATTGGAGTGGAATCCGTAGCGCCGCTGCTCAATGGTGATGAAGAGGGTCTCAACTTCGGTTGCCAATTGCGGCACGCGCGCAAGCACGGTTTGCTGGGTAACTTCGCCGGGCGCAAGGTTGAGACGATGGCCAAAATAGTCGGCGAGCGCATTCCACAGGGCTTCATAGAAGGCGACTTCATCCCGTTTGCGCATGGCCTGTTCAGCACGTTGGATATTTTGCCGTGCTGCTTTGGGGGCCTTTTGCCTTCGGGCAAGGGCCACGTTTCCGGCGAGTGTATTGCGCCGGGCGGTTATACCGGTGACGATTCCCAGCAGAAGGGCCGGAAGTGTCAGCAGGAAATAAAAGGGTTTGGTTTGGTACCACGCGAGTTCGGCGGCCTGCTTCCATTGTTTGGGTTGTGGCTTGAGGTAGACAATGTCGTGACCGAGCACCGTGGTTTCCTGTTGGCTCGCATTCGAAAGGCGGGCAATCACCTGTGCGGCCTGTTGCGGTGCCGCTTCAACTGAAACGGGAAAGGGGCCTTGGGTCAGCGTCCGAAAGTCGGCCGTGCGGGTATTGAAGTAGGTGAATGAGATCGCCGGAATTTCCGTTACGTCGTCGGATTTCGGGATAACGACCTGTTCAAAAATCACTTCATTGGGGGCCTTTGTCGGCAATGCGCGGGCCTCGTATAGTTTTAGATCAGGATTCGCTTCAATTTTCGGCGGGGTGATCTGGTTGATGTTCCCATTGCCGGATATGCGCATTTTAACGGTAATGGGCTCGCCCGCTTTGACTGCTGATGGTCCCACATCAACTTCAAAATTAAAGAGTCCTACGCCGCCGGTATAATTAGACGGTCGGGTGGCGGCGGGGACTGGCAATACCTCGACCTCTAGTGCATTGCAGTCGAGCACGATCGGGCGAGTTTCCTGCCGCCCGAAAAAATCGCCGAAGAAAGGGTCGTCAAAACCATAAGGTCGGCGTTTTTGCCGCGGGACCACGACGTTGACTTGAACTTCCGGCTGGAAGGTGAAGGTCCCGGCGGTAAGGGTTTTGGCTGTCGTGCGCAAGGTATACACATTAAAGATTGTTCCATTGATTTCTTCCGGGTTGTTACGACTTACCTTCCACTCCAGTTCGCCCTCCAGTCCGCTTTCCGGGATGCCGCCACGCAGGCTGAAGTTGCCGTCAATCTGGACGTCGTTGCGCACATATACCTTGGTTTGCAGACCGAAGGGCTCGTGCACATACGGTTTTTCACGTTCGGCCGAGATCCGGGAAAACAGGATTTCGGAGAGTTGCTGAGCCTCTTTGTCATTTTTGGGTTTGATGACTCGGAGTTGGGCAGAAACCTCTTTCTCGCCTCCCTTGTATTTGCAGGTAACCGGGCCGATGGTGTAGTCGCCGGTTTTGGTGGGGGTAATCACATAGGTATGGATAACCTTCGAAGTGCTTTTGAAATTTACAATACGGGTTTCTGAGCTTTGCCCCTGATATTGAATCTGCAGGCCATCCATGGGTGGTATATTCACCGCATCGCCCTTCGTGTCGATGAATTCAATTTTGAGTACGGCGCGATCCATCAGGCTGACCAGTTGCGGTTGCACGGTCATCCGCACATCCGCCGCAAATACCGATGTCGCTAGCAGAAATCCTCCAAATGCGGATAGCAGGAGTTTCAGATTTCGCATTTCACATTTCAAGTTTCTGTCTCCTACCAATCCTTATCGACCTTCACCGGAGCCCCCATCACGGGGTGAAGCTGCATCCGTTTGTTCTGCTCTTCCTGCCGCATGGCATCCATCAGCTGCTGCGCCTCGTCGGGGGTCATTTCTTCCGGTTTCTGTGGCTCAGGCTGTTGCTGCTCTTGATCACCATTTTGGTTTTGCTGGTCCTGTTGATCCTTCGGGTTTTCTTGCTGTTGATCCTTTTTTTGTTGGTCGTTTTGTTGGTCTTGATCCTGCTTCTGGTTTTTCTGATCCTGGTTTTGATCCTGGTTTTGATCCTGGTTTTTCTTGTCTTTTTGCTGTTGCTCCAGCAGTTCCTTCAACCGCTTCAGTTTCCCGTCATCCGGATAATCCGCGAGACCCTGCGCAACAAGATTGCTTGCTCCCGCGGAGTCGCCTTGAATATACAGACTGGCTGCCGGATGGAAATACTGCGTGTCAATTTCCGGGGTTCCGGCATGGGCCATCGCGGAAAGGGCGAACAAAATACCTATGGTTGCGCGTGTTTTCATTTCACTATATTCAGCGTGGAGAGTTCCTGGATAATCTTCAGCACGTCCTGGTTTTTCTGGATGGTTTCCTCATATTTCTTCTTTAAATCAGGTTTGATATCAAACGCATATTTTCGTTCATCCGTCTCGGTTGTCAACCGTTGCGCGGCAAGCATATATTGATAATCCTCGATTTGCCGGATGGCCATCTCAAGATCCTGCTCAGTCGCTTCCACCGCAAGGGCCAGCATTTCCAGACGTTCGTCAACTTTTGAAAGATATTGCTTCGACTCGCTGTGATTTGGATCAACATTCTCGAGAATATGTTCAAATTGGGTTTTGGCCTGCTGAAAGTTGGTCTGGGCATCCTTGGCCTTGTATTCCTGTAGGAGCGATTCCGCCTGGTCGAAAAGCCACTTGCCGCGTTTGTATTCCAGCGAGAGCCGCAGTTGCTGCGCCCGCTCATAGTTTCTCTTGGCGTCTAAATCCTCCGGGGCGAGCAGGATCGCTTTTTCATACAAGTCCGTTGCCTGGAACGCCAGTTCGGCGGCAAGGCCAATCTGTTCCGGTCCGGTGAGTACGGTTGTGCGGGCAAGCAGCGCGTTCCCTCGGTTAAAATAGGCCTTCGCCTGCAACTCCAGATCCGTGGAGCGCAACGCTTCATTAAAGGCATCCGCCGCCTTTTCATAATCGCCATTGCGGTAGTACGCGTTTCCGAGGTTAAAATGGCCGATGTCCGGAAACTCAAGGGCCGTCTTTTCCAGCATCTCAACGGCGTTGGTGTAATTGCCCGCTTTGTAGAACTTGAGACCCTTCCGCATGGCCGATCGCGGGGTATCCTCTGCCTGAGCCACGGCTGTAACCAGCAGGCATGGAACCACACTGAGCCACACGGATTTTTTCAGGATGGATCTGTGTTTATCCGGATTCATTCGTGGCTCCCTTTCTTGCCGGGGTGAATGGCGGCTTCGAGCAGAAGCAGGAGAAGGGAGGCCCCGATAAACCACGGGAAGCGCTCCTGCCAGATTTTAGCCATGCGCGACTCGCGTTCTTCACGCTGCAGTTCGGAAATGCCCTGCTGATAAACACGCTCAAGGCCAAAGTCGCCCGGTGCGGAGCGAACATAGAAGCCGCCCGTTTCAAGTGCAATACGCTCCAGCATGTCCTCGTTCAGCGAACTTTTCACCACATTGCCACTGTCATCTTTTACGAAGCCGTCCGAGGTCTGGATCAGTTCGCCCTGCAGGGTGCCGACGCCAATGGCAAAGACTCGGATATTTTCCTCCTTCAGCCGCGGAATCAAGGCCAGCGGGTCGCCCGTGTGCCCCTCGCCGTCGGAAATCAGAATAATGACTTTATCGGAGGTGGATTCCTCTCCAAAACTATCAATCGAGTCTTCCAGTGCCTGGAAAAGGTCGGTGCCGCCAACGGGGACGATGCCGGCATAAATGTCATCGAGCATCATCAGGAATGCGGCATAGTCGATGGTGGCGGGGCATTGGAGAAAGGAGTCGCCCGCAAATGCCACCAGCCCAATCCGGTCGCCGTTCAACTCTTTCACCAGGTCGCGAACCCCCCACTTGGCCTGCTGCAGGCGATTGGGCTTGATGTCCTGCGCCAGCATGCTTTTCGATGTGTCGAGTGCCACAATAATATCTAGTCCGCGTTGTGTGACCTTTTCCCATTGAAAGCCCCACTGGGGGCGAGCAAGCGCGATGGTGGCAAGCGCAAGCGCGAGAACCCGCAGGTAAATCTTGATGCGTTGCCGTTTTATTGAACGGCCGGGAAGCATGGTTGCCCATAAGCCCTTTTCTGCCATTCTTCCCAGCAGGATGGCCCTCCGTTTCAGCATGAGTCCCGTAATCAGCAACAGAGGCAATAATGCCGCGAGCCAAAATAATAGATCCTGGTTGCCCCATTTCATTAGGGTAGCCTCCCGATTCGTGAAAGCGACAACAACTGCTCCAAAACGAGAAACAGGATGCCTGCACTAATCCAGCCCTTTGAAATTTCTTCAAAGCGGGAAAACTGTTCTACCTCGATTTCTGTTTTTTCCAGCTGGTCGATTTCTTCATATACTGCTTTGAGGGTTTCAAGATCGCGCGCACGATAAAACTTGCCGCCGCTCGCATCGGCAACCTTCTGCAAGGTGTCTTCATCGACCTCCTGCCGCTGCATGAAGAACCCGGTACGTGCGCCCCCCGCACCAATGGTATAGATTTTAATGCCCAGAGCTTCTGCCGCTCGCGCCGCATTCTCTGGTGACAGTGTGCCTGAATTATTGGAACCATCCGTCAACAAAATGATCAATTTGCTTTTGGCCTCGCTGTCGCGCAGTCGGTTGACGGCCGATGCGATCCCATCGCCAATGGCTGTGCGGCGCCCGTCGAGCATGGCGGTATGGAGCCCCTCCATCCGGCTGACCAGCCAGCTGTGATCGAGAGTCAGTGGAGCCACGGCATAGGGCAGGGTGGCAAAGGCCACCATTCCAATCCGGTCGTCCGGCCGCTTTTCAAGAAAGCGTTCAATTACGTTTTTCGCTGCGTCCAACCGGCTCATGCGTTGGTTGAGTCGGACAAAATCTTCGGTGTCCATCGACTGGGATAAATCGACCAGCAGGATAATGTCGACCGCCTCGGTTCGGACGCGACTCTCCTGCAACCCGCGCTGCGGCCGTGCAAGGGCAATCACCAGGCAGAAAAGTCCCAAAGTATAAAGAATCGGCAACAGCGGTTGCAGCCGAATCCGCCAGCTTTGAGGGAGGTCGCAAAGCACCTTTCCGCTACTGAACCGCATCGACTGCTTGTGCAGCATAAAGGTGCGCAGCCAAACCAGCAAAGGGATCAGCAGTAGCGTCAGCAATAAATATGGGTAGGCAAATCTCATCGGTTTAGATCCGTCTGATTGGACCGATCGGGTGGATCCGTCGGATTCTTCGTTTCTTCAACAAACCGCTGGGTCGTGTCAAAAGCGGATTCCATGGTGGTGCGGTCAGGATGCCCCTTGGCAAACTTTACCATATCAGCCTGGCGCATGAAGTCCTGAAGAATGTTGCGCTGTGTGCCATTCAGCTCGGGCGACTGACTCATTCCCTCGACAATTTCTTCGGTGGTTTCATCCGGTGCATTCAGGCTGAAGCGCCCTTCGAGGTAGGTGCGAAGAATGAGCGACAGCTCCGAGTAGAACGGTTTGCATTCGTCTTTTTCAAGCAGGGCTTTGTTCTTCAAGGCCTGCAATGCTTTGAACGCAATGAGATGCGGTGGAACCGGGGGTGCCGCCGGCTTTTCCTTGGAACGATTTTTTAGCGCCTTCGATGTAAGCAGGCCGATTAAAAAAGCCGATACCGCTATCAGCAAAGTGATCCATAGCCACCGTGGTGCGCGGCCGGGAAGTTTGTGCATCGGTTTGATATCGGCCAGTTCAGTCGATGCGCTGTCGTCTAGGGCAGATTCGACCATCAGTGTAATCGAGGGGAAATTAGTGGAGCAGGCTTCTCTGTCAATCGAACATTGAATCGAGTTGGTCGATACGAGGTGTTTGCCAAGGCGGAAGGAGGTGATCGAATAGCGCGTTTCACTGTGTACCAAGCCACTTTCGAGCGTTTCCTGATTCCAGTCGCGGTTTAGCAGGACGATATCTTTTTCCCTGCCGATTTCCGGTAGCTCAAAAACGCTATTGGTTGGAAACCATGCGGTGACCACCAGTTCGACCGGATCGCCAATATGGATAGTGTCGCGATCAATGGAATATTCCACCGTCAACCGATCGTCAGGAATCTGCTTCATCTCTTTCGGGGTGCATCCCGCCGAGCCGAGGAGTACAATAACCGCGCAAAGGCGCAAAGGCGCGGAGCTACAGAAGGTTTTTCTCCTTCGCGTCTTAGCGCCTTTGCGCGAGTATCCGTGTTTCGCTGTGTTCATCTGTGGCGCTATCTCCGGCTTGCGCGATGGCGGAAAAATTTGATAAATTGTTTGTCGTAGGGTTCGCCGGCAAAGAGGCGAATGGTGTCGATGCCGGCCTTGCGGTGGAGTTCATCGATCGATTCCGCGCGCCGGGTCTGTTCGAGGCCCAGCCGCTCGCGCACCCTTTTGCTGGAGGTATCGACGAGGACCCGCTCACCGGTTTCCGCATCGTGCCAGTTGATGACGCCAACGTCCGGCCAGGCAATCTCGCGTTTATCGCCGATCACGACACTGATAAGGTCATGGCGTCGCGCGGTGATTTTCAGCAGTTGCTCATAGTCGTCGCTAAACATAAAGTCGCTGATGAGGAACGTGACGTTTTTTCGGGTGCTGATATGGTTGAGATAGTCGAGGGCCGGCGCAACATGGGTGCCTTTGCCCTGTGGCTTGTGCGACAGCATTTCGCGGACGAGTCGCAGCACATGGCGGGTGCCCTTTTTCGGGGGGATATATTTTTCCACCTCTTCCGAAAACAGGATCAGCCCGATGCGGTCGTTGTTGCGAATGGCGGAAAAGGCAAGCACGGCGGCGACCTCCGCCGCGAGGTCGCGCTTCAACTGGCTCCCGCTGCCAAACAGGTTCGACGCGCTGATGTCGACCACCAGCATCACGGTCATTTCGCGCTCTTCGACAAACTTCTTGATATGCGGCGAGCCGGTTCGGGCGGTCACGTTCCAGTCAATGGATCGGATGTCGTCGCCGGGCACATATTCCCGCACTTCGTCGAACTCCATTCCGCGCCCTTTGAACGTGGAATGATATTGCCCCGCAAACACGTCGTTCACGGCGTGCTTGGTGCTAATTTGGATTCTTCTGACTTTTTTCAGAAGCTCTTTATGGTCGATGGAGTCGTTCATCTCAATCAATCGTGACGAGTGAAACGTAAGGCGTGATGGGAATCATATTTCACGGCTCACGAATCACTTTAGGGTACCGGAATTTCAGACAGAATTTTATCGATGAGGTCTTCGCTGCTCAGTTCCTCGGCTTCGGCCTCATAGGAGACGATGACGCGGTGGCGCAGCACATCCTGCGCGATTGATTTGACATCCTGCGGGGTCACATAGCCTCGGCCCTGCATAAAGGCGTGGGCGCGGGCACCCATCGTCAGGTTGATGGTGGCGCGTGGCGATGCGCCGTAGCGGAGATAGTCGGCCATATCGAGATTGTATTTTTCGGGCTCGCGCGTGGCAAAGACGATGCTCAGGATGTAGTCCTTGATTTTTTCGTCGATGTAGATTTCGTCAACGATCTCGCGTGCCTTAAGAATTTCGTCGGGGTGCAATACGGCATTGACCGGAATCTCGGTGTTGGAATGCGCCATGCGGTCGAGAATGCGGCGCTCCTCCTCTAGGGTCGGGTATCCCACCTTGAGCTTCAGCATGAATCGGTCGACCTGCGCCTCGGGCAGGGGATAGGTGCCCTCCTGCTCGATCGGGTTTTCGGTGGCCATCACGAGGAATGGTTTTGGCAGTTGGAAGGTTTCATCGCCAATGGTGACCTGCTTTTCCTGCATGGCTTCGAGCAGGGCGCTTTGCACCTTGGCGGGTGCGCGGTTGATTTCGTCGGCCAGAATGATGTTCGAGAAGACGGGGCCCTTTTTGATGATGAAGTCGCCATCTTTCTGGTTATAAATCAACGTACCGATCAGGTCGGCTGGAAGCAGGTCTGGCGTGAATTGGATACGCTGGAAAGAGGTATCGAGCGCGGCAGCGAGCGTGTTGATCGTTAGCGTCTTCGCGAGCCCGGGTACGCCTTCGAGCAGCACATGGCCGTTGGCCAGCATGCTGATGATGAGTCGGTCGATCAGGTATTCCTGCCCGACGATCACTTTTCCGATTTCATTTTTTAAGATAGGGACAAATGCGCTTTGTTCGCGCACCTTTTGATTAATTAGTTCAATTCCCGCCATATCGGTAACTCCTTGTTAAGAATGGATACGTAATGAGACCTGAAAACATAATGTGCGTTCAAAAATCACGTATTAATTTGTCGCAGGGCTTCGTAAAGCACGATCGATGCGCAGTTTGAGAGATTGAGCGAACGGACACAGTCGAGCTTTACAGGAATGTTGAGCAGATCATCCGGATATTTTTCCAGCAGTTCATCCGGCAGTCCGAAGGTTTCGTTGCCAAAGATAAAGTAATCGCCTTTGTGATAATCGACTTCATGGAAATTACGCTGCCCTGCCGTGCTGAAAAAATATTTCCGCCCATTGGGGTTGCGTTCCAGAAACGCATCAAAATCCGGATAGACGGAAAGATCGACCGAGTCCCAATAGTCGAGGCCCGCACGGCGTACCTGCCGGTCGGAGATGTCGAAACCAAGCGGTTCGACCAGATGCAGGCGGGATCCGGTGGCGGCACAGAGCCGCGATGCATTCCCCGTGTTCGGCGGAATGGAGGGTGCAACCAGTACAATATTGAAAGGGGGATCGGGCCATTCGAAATCCAGCTCGATCCGCTTGCGGTTTGAATGCCGCATCTGTTCGTTCTTTTTCATGAACGGCACAGAATAGCGATCCCGGAGTCGTGTGTGAAATGAAAAATGGCGATCCAACAGGAATAGGAACGTAGCCGCCGAAAACTAGAAGCCGATGGTGTACGTTGCGAAAATCCCAAGCCCAACCAGCTCGGAGTGCCCGCCGACTTCGGAAAAATCGAGGTGTGCCCATGTCCCCCGCGCACCGAGTCCTGCCATTCCGTTTTCATGAACTCGAATCTCGATGCCAGTACGGGCATAAACTCCGGCACCAAAGGCGGTTTTTCGCTCTTCTTCATTGGGCGTAGTATCAGCAAATTTCTTGTCAGCGCGGTAGTCGGCATACATCAGGAGCGGGCCGGTTCCTCCGTAGATGCGGACCTTGCGGGCTTTATCCAAAAACAGGTTGATGTAGGCCCCTCCGCCGAGGTCGAACAACCACAGGGAGGTCGATATGCTGACCACAAGGCCGCCCCCGCCTGCAGAAATATAGTTCACCCGGTCGGCCATGAAGCCGAGGAGGAAGGAGGCTTCGAGTCCGGCCTGAATTCGATTGCCCCGCGGCAGGGTGGTCCATGCGCCGCCGAGTTGCGGCACGGTCGACAGGTCGACCTCCGCGGTTGTTGAGTCGGGTACGTCGAGTGTTAGGTTTTCAAAATGAACGGCACCGAGCAGGGCCTGTACGGTATAGTCTTCATCCCAGGCATCATACTCGTTGTATTGCGCCATGGCGTGGCCGGCGGAGGCAAGGCATAGTAGAAGTATGGCGGTGTATGTTTTCATCAGTTGATGTACTCGAAGATCAGGTTGAATACGTTATCCCTGATGGGTTTGCTTTCATTGGGCAGCTGATGCATCGCCCCTGCGACCATATGAATTTCGGGATGCTGGATTTTCTCCCGCAGAAATTTCAGGTTGTAGTGCCAGTCCACCACGCGATCCTTGTCGCCCTGGATGATGCAGATGGTTCCGGGCCAGACCGGGTAGTCTTTGGCACGCTCGTTCCAGGCGTACACGCTTTCGAGAAAATTCATTGAAATGCTGTCGCTATGCAGCGGGTCTTGTTTGACAAATTCGGAATACACTTCGTCGGATGAGTTTTTTCGGAAGCGGCGGGGGACGGTATCGGTAAAAGGACGGGCGATGTAGTAGCCGGATTTGGCCAGTGCCCATTGTTCATGCCGAATGAGCGGGGCCAGGAAGATAATTTTATCAAAGGGATTTGGATGGATGTTGTGAAGATAATCGAGTGCGATGGAGCAGCCGGTGCTATGGGCAATCATGTAAAAGGGCCGGGGGAGGTGTCCTTCGGTAATCTGTAGAATGGTTTCCAGGTGTGTGGCGCAGGTTCGAATATCGCCCGTTTCCATGCGGGGTCCCGAGGAGAGACCGTGACCGGGCAGGTCGAATGTCACGACGGCATAGTTGTGCATCACACATTCCCGAATCAGTTTTTTCAGAGAACCGGTATGGCCGAAGTAGCCATGAAGCAGGACGGTGGTTCCGCGAGGATTTTTCGGTTTAAAGACATGCACTGCCAAGGTGTTACTGCCCGATTGCACGCTCCCAAACCAGTGCTGCGCTTGCGTGGGGTTGAGGCTGTAGAAGTGGAAATAATCGTTGATTGCTGGTGTCGGTTGATAGGCGCGGTCCAGATTGAGCGGGCGCATATCTTTTCGAACCTGTTCAATGTTGAATGGGTTGGGTTCCAACTCAGCAGCACGCTCTCGAACGTTGCTGCAACCCCACAGGAGAGCGCAGGTTGGTAAAAGGAAAAGCAAACGCCACCGTTTCATCTACACATCGTCCAGAATAGTCAGGGAAACATCTTCCACCAGCGCGTCTGTTTGTTCGTGGAAGGTTTGCATGTGCGGTGCCGCCAGATGGGCCTTCAGTGCATCGAGGGTCTCCCACTTTTCGATCACGGTGACGACCGACTCATCCCTCCACTGGGCTTCGATTCCACTGTCGGCATCAACCGCCGGGAGGTATTCAATGCAGCCGTCCTCTGCCAGCACTGCCGGAACGTTGGCCTTGAAAATCTCGATAAACTTTTCGCGCTTACCCTGTTTTACACCAATTGAGGCAATGACATGGATCATAATGCTTCCTCCCGTTTATGGATCGGATTTTTTGTTTGAGGAGTCCTCCCCGTGCAGCTCCCTGTTTCGCTTCCGCCCGGCGGAAACACCCCAGACGATCGATCCCACAACGCAGATTAGTACAATTATAAAACCAGTCATCAGACTCTCCGTAAAACCACGGGTATTTAACCCCTTCATCCGGGTGATGCCCATGATAAATTTGGGGAATCCATGGTTTTCGCTGTTTACATCCTTAGAGCTCTGCGAAATATTCCCGCCCCTATGCAGTTGAAGCCCTTAAAATTCGGATCGGTCGAAATCGGTTTCCCCGTGGTGCTTGCACCGATGGCGGGATATACGGATGCGGCGATGCGCACATTGTGTCTAGAGCACGGTGCGGGCGCGGTCTATACCGAGGTCACCAGTGCCGAGGGGATTCGCCGCGATTCCGAAAAAACGTTTCAGGTTTTGGCCGCGGGCAAGGGAGAGCATCCGATTGCCGGGCATATCTTTGGTCGCGATCCGAAGGCGATGGTGGCAGCAGCGAAATACGTTGAGCAGACCGGCCTTTTCGATTGGATTGATATTAACTGCGGTTGCCCGGTGAAAAAGGTGGTTTCACGCGGGGCGGGTGCGGCATTGATGAAAGATCTTCCCTTGATGGGGAAAATCATTGAAAAGGTCAAAAGAGCGGTTTCGTTGCCGGTTACCGTAAAAACCCGCATTGGTTTTAATAACGATACGCCGGGGCATCTCGAAATTGCCAAGGGGATTGAGGAGAGCGGTGCGGATATGATTGCGGTGCATGCACGCCTCGCCAAAAACTTTCACGGCGGCGACCCCGATTGGGAAAAGCTCGGCGAAATCAAGCGGGCGCTGAAAATACCCGTGATTGGAAACGGCGGGGTGAACACACCGGAGGATGCCAAAAAAATGGTCGAGGTTTCCGCCGTCGATGGCGTGATGATCGGGCGCGGGGCCATCGGCAACCCATGGATTTTTGAGCAGATTCGGCGGAGCAGGCGAAACGCCTGCGATACGAATGGTGATGTACCGCCGGCGTCTCGCCTGCCAGCCCAGTTGCGGCGCGATATGATGGCCGAGCACTTGCGTCGGCTGGTGGAACTGAACGAGCTGAAACAGAAAAGCTCCAGTCGGCCGAAGAAGTATTCACCGGAAGAAGCGGCCTGCATTCAGTTCCGTACTCATATTCCCTATTATGTGAAGGGTATGTTTGATAAGAAACAGTTGCTAATGAAACTCGCTCACCTCTTGACGGCCGACGCGATCATGGATGAGATTGATGTCCTTGTGGAGAAAAACAAGTGTGAAGCATGACGATTGATGCGTAATTGGTTTTGAACTATTCACGGCTCAATCGTCGCGAATCACGAAAGAGAAAAAAACTATGACAAACGAAATTGAAATGAATGTTGGTCCCCAGCCTTTGGATGCCATCATGACCGAAAAAGGGATCAAGAATCACGATTTGGTGGCCATTGCACCTCCGGGTTTTATTACCCATAAGCAGATTCAAAAAGGCCGCAAGGGCCGCCGCCTGACGATGCATATGCAGCAAAAAATCATGGATGCATTGAACATCTACAGTGATCCCGAGTCCTATGAATGGGAGGAGCTGTTCACTTATCGCGGGAAGAAGCCTCTTTAAGGAGCCGTCTGAAGGCGGATCTACATATTTTATGAAACAGTGGATCAAAGTGGCGGGGGCGCGCGAGCACAACCTCAAGGATGTGCACGTCAAGATTCCACGCGATGAGCTGACGGTGGTGACGGGGCTGAGCGGTTCGGGCAAATCGTCGCTGGCATTCGATACGATCTATGCCGAAGGGCAGCGCAAATATGTCGAAAGCCTTTCGGCCTACGCCCGACAGTTTCTCGGACAGATGCAGAAGCCGGATGTGGACTATATCGAAGGGCTGTCGCCCGCCGTCTCGATCGAACAGCGCACGGCCGGCGCCAATCCCCGGTCGATCGTTGCCACCACCACCGAGATCTATGACTATCTTCGTCTGCTATATGCCAGCATCGGCAAGGCGCACTGCTATAAATGCGGTAAGCCCGTGTCGGGACAGAGCGCAGAGGAGATTGTCGAGCAGTTGATGCAGCTGCCGGCCAAAACGAAACTTATGTTGCTTGCTCCGCTCGTGCGCGGCCGCAAGGGGGAACACCTTGAAGTTTTCGAGGCGATCCGCAAGCAGGGCTTTGTGCGTGTACGCGTGGACGGCGAAATCCATGAAATTGAAAATGTGCCCAAGCTGGCGAAGACCAAAAAGCACACCATTGAAGCCGTCGTGGACCGCCTGGCGATCAACGATGATATCCGAAGCCGCATGACCGATTCCGTCGAGCTGGCGCTGCGCGAGGGAGAGGGCTTGATTTCCGCGTTGGTTGCGACGGACTCCGGCGAATGGGACGAACGCATCTTTTCCGAAAGCAATGCCTGCCTCGACTGCGGCATCAGCTTCGATTCGCTGCAGGCGCGGCACTTTTCATTTAACAGTCCATACGGAGCCTGTCCGACCTGCCACGGGTTGGGCACGCAGATGATTTTTGATGAAGATTTGGTGATCCCGAATAAAACCGTCGCGTGGCAAAAGGCGATCCACCCGTGGCGCTATGGCGGTCGGCGCGCAATTATTTATTATAATAAACTGCTGGCAGCCCTGGGCCATTGCTACGGAATCGAACCGGGCGTTCCGTTCGAGGAACTTCCTCGCAGTTTTGTGGATGTGTTGTTGAATGGATCGGATGAAGTGGAGATCCAGTATTACATGCGCCGCCGCCAGATCTCCAAACCCTTCGAAGGGGTTTTCCCGCTGCTGAACCGTCGGCTGGAAGAAAATGAAAACGAGGCGATGTCGCACTGGCTGCGCGGCTATATGACGCGCTGCATCTGCCCGCGTTGCGATGGTGCCCGCCTTCGGCCCGAAGTCCTCGCGTGTAAGGTGAACGACCGCAATATTCGCGAAATCATTTCCGACTCGGTCATCGATTCGCAGCAGTTTTTCGAGGCGCTGAAGCTCACCAAACAGGAAGAACTGATTACCCGGGAAATTCTGAAAGAGATTCGCTCACGGCTTGGTTTTATGGTGAATGTGGGGCTCGACTACCTGACGCTCGACCGCGAGAGCGGTACGCTTTCCGGCGGCGAGGCGCAGCGCATCCGGCTGGCGACGCAGATCGGTGCGGGGCTTGTGGGGGTGGTTTACGTTCTGGACGAGCCAAGTATTGGTTTGCACCAACGCGATAACGACCGGCTGATTCACACGCTTCAAGGTCTTCGCGATCTGGGCAATACGGTGATTGTGGTTGAGCACGACGAACAGACGATCCGCACGGCCGACTATGTGATCGATCTCGGGCCCGCTGCCGGCCGCCATGGCGGCGAGGTGGTATTTGCCGGAAGGGCCGACAAACTGCTAAAGGCAGACACGCTGACTGCGCATTATTTGCGTGGAGAAAAAAGGGTCGAGGTTCCCGAAAAGCGGACGAAAGCCCGTAAGGGTTGGATCGAGCTCAAGGGCGCAGAGGCCAATAATTTGAGAAAAGTAAACGCCCGGTTTCCGCTGGGTCTCTTTACCTGTGTGACCGGGGTGTCCGGCAGCGGCAAAAGCACGCTGGTCGACCACACGCTCAAGCGCGCGTTAGGGCGGCACTTTAATGCCGCCAAAGAGGCTCCGGGAAAGTTTAAGAAGATTCAGGGATTGGAGCTGGTCGACAAGATGATCGTGATCGACCAATCCCCGATTGGCCGCACGCCGCGCTCGAATCCTGCGACCTATACCGGGGCGTTCACCGATGTCCGTGACCTGTTCGCCAGCCTGCCGGCTTCGAAGGTACGCGGCTACAAGCCCGGTCGCTACAGCTTCAACGTCAAGGGTGGACGCTGCGAGCGCTGCAAAGGCGATGGTATCCTGAAAATTGAAATGCATTTTCTTCCAGATGTCTATGTGCCATGCGAGCAGTGCGGCGAAAAACGCTATAACCGTGAGACGCTTGAGGTGCACTATAAAGGCAAAAATATTGCCGACGTGCTCGATATGACGATCAACGAGGCGCTCGACTTTTTCGAGGCGGTGCCGAAGATCCAGCGCAAGATGAAAACCCTGTGCGATGTCGGTCTCGGCTATCTCAAACTCGGCCAGTCGGCGACGACGCTTTCCGGCGGCGAGGCGCAACGCGTGAAGCTTTCGACCGAACTGAGCAAACGCTCCACCGGCCAGACACTCTACATTCTCGACGAACCCACCACCGGCCTGCACTTTGCCGATGTGCATAAGCTGCTGGAGGTGCTGGAGCGGCTGCGAGACGAGGGCAATACCGTCATCGTGATTGAACACAACCTCGACATGATTAAACGCGCCGACCACATCATCGATCTTGGCCCCGGCGGCGGCGTTAACGGCGGAACGATTATTGCCTCCGGCTCTCCCGAAAAAGTGGCAACGTGCGAACAGTCATTTACCGGGCAGTACTTGAAGGATGTGTTGAAAGGTTTGTAGTTCCGCCTTCAGGCGGCTCTACCCGAGCGGTGCCTGGAGACCGCCTCAAAGACGACTCCTCGTCGGTTTTACACGCAAAGAGACAACGGCATGGTCAGATAATGTCATCTAGAAATAGAGGCATTAATTTTATTGCAGCTTTAAAAGACAAGTTCATGATTAGGCGTTGTTTCTTTTGCCAAAGAAATAATGCTGTGAAAAATAACTTCCGAGTGAAATCGGAATGAGAGCCAATGAGTAAAACAAGTAGACATAAAGTGTTACATCCGGCACCTGGTCCTCGGCAAGGGCCGCTGATTTTTCTGAAACAATCGCAGAAATTGATCATGGATAACGATGCGCTGGATCACTTGCTGGCCGGCAAGGATCCTGCCTTAAGAAATTTTGCCAGGCGGCGTTTGAAACTTTTGTTTGACCGGTGCTCCAAAAAGTTCAGGGAAGGAAACATTTCGCTGGAAGCGGTCAATGGGCTGGGAAACTTCTGTCTGGATATCCTCCCCCTGATCGAGGATGAGCGTATCGTCATGCCTACCGCCGGGGAGATCGCCCTGCTGTTCGATTGGTACGTGAACATGCCCCCCCCGGTCGCCCGGCAAGAGCCCGCCGTTGTTCTGACCACAGTCTGCCCCGACTACCCCTATGACAGGGTTGACGCCTCTGCGGTCTTTAAAAACGGCGGCGTAGGCGATGGTATCGGACTGATTGGTGAAAGTATCATGAATCATGCTCCCGAATTGCTTCAGATTTTGGCCTCTTCTCTGAATATTTCCCTTGTCTGGATCGTCGGCTATGCAGGTTTTGAAGCAAAGCCTGATAATCTGGCCGGGATGAAGATTTCACCGGCTGAATTCAGGAATAAGCTGGAAACCAGTGCACTCAAGTTACAACAAAAAATGGGCGTTTCGGTGGGCGTGCTTCCGGACGCGGCAAACCTTTCGGAGGCGCAGTTCGCCGAAATCAGGGACGGATTTTCTGTTGATGACTTCAATATAAAACGTAGCGGCATGGATGCCTTGGCCGATGCCGTGGATGTAAGAGATTGGGCCGGGGTATTTGTCATCGCAAATCGACTGAATGCAATCATTGTCGACGGTGCTTCGGTTTATATGGGTCGAAGAGCGTATAAAAATGCTGCCCGCATTTTACAAGCCGACAATCCTACCCCTCGGTTCTTTTGTGTATGCGATTATATGGGCTTTGCAGGCTAATGGATCTCCATTGGGCTTTGATTTTATGAGTCGTATTTAAGATAGATCGCCATTAATAAAGGGACCCGGGAGAAAGAATACCATTTACCCGGAGTTGGCGTAGGGTGTTCGCGCTGTGCAAGGGAAGGAGATAAGATGCAAAAATTATTTTTAACGGAAGATGTTGCGCTGACCTGGAAGCAAGGGAAGATGACGGTAACCGCTCCCAATGGCAGCGAGACATACATCACCGATGAGCCGGCTATTCTATGGCTTCTTAACAGCTTTTCCCAGGCTCCCACAACGCCGGACAACGCAATGGACCAGTTGAAGGGGAAGCTATCCGAGGATGCCTTGAACAAATTGCCGGAACGGATCGAGGAACTCAAAGAAAAAAAGATTTTGAGCCCGTACTATCTTTCCCACGAGGATTTTTTCCAGACGCTCAATGAGAAACGCCGCGGCATGGATTTTCTCAAATACGACGACTGGGGAATGACCGTATCCAGTTGCGGAAAAGGGGAGCTGAGTCCCGGTTGCCAGTCCTGCAAGGACGGGAGATGGATCTGTATCTTCCCGGGCTTCACCTGCAATGCGCAGTGTGATTTTTGCCCACGGCTGACAAAGGACATGATGGATAAACCGCCCATGAGTCTGGAAACCATGGAACTTCTCCTGAAAACCATCGATGCCAAAAAGGACGAAATAAGCGGGATCTCCATAAGCGGCGGCGAAATCTTTTTCAATAACTACGAGATCGCAAAAGAACTGATTAAAAGGGTCGCCACTTCCTATCCCCATATGTACCTCTGGGCTTATACCAACGGGATCGGGGCCAACCGGGAAAATATGCAGGAACTCAGGGAGCTTGGGCTCCAGGAGCTGCGGTTTAATCTGGCGGCTACAGAGTTTAAGCAGGAAATCATCGATAAAATCAGGGATGATGCGGTTAATATATTCCCTTGGGTGACGGTGGAAGTTCCCATCTACGGGGATAGTTTTCATCATCTTATCGAACGGGGAAAACTCAAAGAGCTGGCTGATATCGGTGTGAAGCAATTAAATTTGGCTGAGATTCGTGTCCCTGCCCCCGATTCCGAAGATGAGCAGGATATAAGTCCTGCTGCCAAACATTTTCTGAATTATGAAGAAATTTACCAGTTCGATCACATGTCGTTCAAGGTTCTGAGTGTGGTAAGGAGTCGCCTGTATACATACGATATCTTCGAGTATGCGCACCGCCACGGAATCGACATTCGAATAAACGACTGTTCACAGGAAGCCAAGTATGTCCAGATCGCCGG
>CAZWZW010000028.1:13420-24447 GCA_964639125.1 uncultured Verrucomicrobiota bacterium | reverse complement strand
TTGTGCTCTTTGTGGTTATATTTCTCACCGCGGCTTCCAGATTTTGACGCGCTTCCATTCCCGGCCCCATTCGAGGGCCTTTTTGTGCGAGGTAAAGTAAAGGTCGATGTGCATGCCTTTAATGTCGCTGCCCGCGTCTTCCACGCGCCCCCATCCATAGTCGGGAATATACATGATGGTCCCGAAGGGGTAGTAGCGCGTGTCGGCGGCAATGGTTCCCCAGTCTGCCCGTGTTCCGGAGGCCGTAATGCCAACTTTCTTGGGATTGCCTTTGGTGGGGCCGGAGGCGACAACCGGCTTAAATTTCCAGTTGCGCTTCCAGCCGCAACATTTCCCGCATTTGCAGTAGCCGGTCGTTTCCATATTGACGATCTCTGGCTTTTGGTTGCGCGGAATCCGATAGCGACGGCCTGTCGCGCATCCGCTCAAGAGGGCTATACCCATCAGGATTAAAGAGAATCGCGCAAAGACGCAAAGGCGCGAAAGTGCTGTGAGCAATAAATATGAACTCTGCGACTTTGCGTCTTTGCGCGAGGTGAAACTCGGAGCACGAGTCATGAAACGTCCCCTGACCAAATGGTTTCGAGGCCGTTGGGCGTTTGAAGGAGGAGTTCGCCGTGGTCGCCGAAGCCGGCGAGGGTTCCGTTTTTCTTGATGTCGCCATCGTGAACGGATAGCGGTTTTCCAATGGGACCGGCTTTTTCTGTCCAGACCTTGCGCAGTTTCGGAAAGCCTCCTTGAGCCCATTCACCAATCCAGTAGTCGAGTAGGGGAAACAGCCTTTCGAGGGTTTGCGGGAGTTTTTGCGCCTTTCCGGTTTCAATCAGCATGGAGGTTGCGGGGCGGTCAATGGCTGCCGCTTCTTCCGAAGACATGTTTACGTTTAGCCCGACTCCGACAATGATGCCTGATTTTTTTGATTGCTCCACCCGTTCAGAAAGGATGCCGCAGATTTTTTTATCGCCGACAAGCACATCGTTTGGCCACTTGGGGGCGGCGGGTATCCGCAGGGTATTCAGCATTTCGGTTACGGCCAGTGCGGTGGCCATCGTGAGGGAGGGGACGGCCATTAGCTCGGCAGTCGTTTCGACAAACAAGGAAAAGCAGAGGTTGGTTCCGGGGGTGGTGACCCATTTGCGTTCTTGCCGGCCTCGTCCGGAAGTTTGTTCTTCGGCCACAATTATATGCCCGCTTTCCATATTTAATCCCTTGGAAAAACGCTCTTTCATACACGTGTTAGTCGATCCCAGGCGATCATGCCATTCGGTCTGAAACTCCATTTGCTATTAATCCTTTATTTAGATTGGGTTTTATTACTTAAAACGGTAACAAAACCATAGTTTTTCACTAGGCATGCCACAACAAATTCCGTATACATGCCGCTCATTTTACCAAAATCAAGGAGATGGAAAAGATGGAACTTCTGATGCAAGGCGTAACTCTGATGGTAATCGGTATGGCAACCGTATTTGCCTTTCTCGTTCTGCTGATCCTTGTCATGAACGGCTCGGCGGCATTTTTTAGTAAATTTGCGCATCTCTTCCCGGAAGAGGAAACAACGGCGCCCAAGGCGGCTTCTGCATCGGATCCGACAGCGGAAATCGCGGTTGCCCTGGCGGCGATCAAAGCCAAACGTGGCTAACCCATTTTATAATTAACCAGGAGAAATATCGTGGCAAAGAAAACTATCCATATCATGAATACCGCGTTTCGCGACGGTTTCCAGTCCGTATACGGCGCACGTGTATTGACCGAAGATTTCCTTCCGGCCGTCAAGGCCTGTGTTGAAGCTGGACAAACTCATTTCGAAGCCGGTGGCGGCGCACGCTTCCAGGCTCCGTTCTTCTACTGCAACGAGTCCGCCTTCGATATGATGGACAAGTTCCGCGAAGCAGCCGGCCCCGGTGCCAACCTGCAGACCCTCGCCCGTGGCATCAACGTGGTGGGTCTCGACTCCCAGTCGCGCGACATGATCGACCTGCACGCGAAAATGTTCGCCAAGCACGGCATCACCACCATCCGTAACTTCGACGCGCTCAACGACGTCAACAACCTGATCGACTCCGGCAAGTCCATCACCGCGCACGGCCTGAAGCACGAAGTCTGCGTAACGATGATGGAACTGCCTCCGGGCTGCGAAGGCGCGCACACCGTCGAATTCTACCAGAATACCCTGCAGGGTATTCTCGACGCGGGCATCCCGTTCGACAGCGTCTGCTTCAAGGATGCTTCCGGCACCTCCGCCCCGAAAAAGGTTTACGAAACCATCGCCATGGCTCGCAAGATTCTCCCGGGCGACACCAAGATTGTTTTCCACTCCCACGAAACGGCCGGTGTCGGCACCGTCGGTTACATCGCGGCCATCAAGGCCGGTGCCGATCAGGTGGACTGCTCCATGGCTCCGGCCTCCGGCGGTACCTGCCAGCCCGACATCGCCACCCTGTGGCATGCCCTGCGCGGTGAAGACTACGAACTCGATATCGACATCGACAAGATGATGCACGCCGAGTCCGTCTTCAAGGATTGCATGGCCGACTACATGCTTCCGCTGGAAGCCAAATCCGTTGAACCGATGATTCCGTGGTCGCCGATGCCCGGTGGCGCACTGACGGCCAACACGCAGATGATGCGCGACAACAACATGATGGATAAATACGAAGACTGCATCCACGCCATGGGCGAAGTGGTTCGCCGCGGTGGATTCGGTACTTCCGTGACTCCGGTTTCCCAGTTCTACTTCCAGCAGGCGTTCAACAACGTCATCTTCGGTCCGTGGGAAAAGATTGCCGAGGGTTACGGCAAGATGGTTCTCGGCTACTTCGGCAAGACGCCGGTCGCTCCCGATCCCGAAATCGTGAAGATCGCTTCCGAGAAGCTCGAACTCGAGCCGACCACTGCGAACCCGGTTGATCTCAACGACGCCGATCCTAAGAAAGGGGTTGAGTCTGCCAAGGCGCTACTCAAGGAAAACAGCCTCGAAGCAACCGACGAAAACGTCTTCATTGCGGGGGCCTGCAAACAGAAGGGGATCGACTTCCTGCTTGGTAACGTGGAAGTCAACGGCGTGCGCAAAGGCGCACTCACTCCGGCAGCTCCGGCTGCGGCAGCGGGCGGCGACGGGGCATACACGGTAAGCGTCAACGGTAAGAAATTCGCCGTTGAAGTGAAAGGCGACAAAGCCACTGTTAACGGCAAGTCCTACGAGGTCGGCGTTGCCGACGGCGTTGAAACTGCAGGCACCGGAACCGTTGCCCACGAGTCGGCCGACTCCGTTGAGGTGGTTGCTCCCATGAACGCGAAGGTCATCAAGGTGGTTGCGAATATCGGTGAACACGTGAACGAAGGCGATGTCCTTTTCGTGGTTGAAGCCATGAAGATGGAAGTCGAAGTGAAGGCCTCTGTAGACGGCACCATTTCTTCCATCGCGGCAGAAGCAGGCGCGCAGGTCACGGCCGGCGAAGCCATGGCATCCATCAACTAAACCGCAATAGCGAACGGAGATTTTACACCATGAAGAAATTCATAACCATGGGGCTTCTCGCCGCCGCCGTTTTCGGTTGCGCCGTCCAGGTGCAGGCGCAAGACGCCTCAGCGGAAGGCGCGAAGACCGAAAAGAAAATGAACATCAGGGACGGCTTCGTGAAGATCTGGCATGAAACGGGGATTTACCGTTTCATCCATCCCAAGACCCCGGAGGAAATCAAGGTTGAGAGGCTCGCATCCGCAGTTAAAGCGGCTGAAGCCGAAATCGATGCCGGGCATCTGGAGTCGGCGTTGAAGTATGTCGAAATGTCGGCATCCCTGGGTGCCAACCCGGCTGTTGTGGCCGAGCTGAAGGCGCAATATGGGGAAGAGCTCGAGCATGGCTCGGATCATCATAAAGGCTTGTTGCCGAAAGGGGCGGGGCAGTTTGTAATGATTCTGGTTGGCTTGGGCCTGATCTATCTGGCCATTGCCAAGGGCTTCGAACCATTGTTGCTGTTGCCGATCGGCTTTGGTGCCATCCTGACCAATATTCCCGTGGCGGGAATTGCCGCGGCGGCGATGCCGGGGCAGCCGGCCGGTTTCCTCTACTACTTCTACACCGTGGGTGTGCAATCCGGGGTATTCCCGCTGCTCATCTTCATGGGCGTGGGAGCCATGACCGACTTCGGCCCGCTGTTGGCCAATCCGAAGACCGCCCTGCTCGGCGCGGCCGCCCAGTTCGGCATCTTCTGTGCCTTGCTCGGTGCCCTGGCCTTGGCAAAAACCGGCTGGGTCGACTTCGATCTGAACGATGCCGCCTCGATCGGCATCATTGGGGGGGCGGATGGCCCAACCGCGATTTTCCTTTCGTCGCGGCTTTCGCCCAACCTGCTCGGTGCCATTGCCGTTGCGGCCTATTCCTACATGGCGCTTGTCCCGATTATTCAGCCGCCGCTCATGCGTTTGTTCACCACCGAAGCGGAACGGTCCATCGAAATGAAGCAGCTGCGCCATGTCAGCAAAATCGAAAAAATAGTCTTCCCGCTTATGGTGCTCGTGATCTGCCTGCTGCTGCTGCCGTCGGCCACGCCGCTGATTGGTATGCTGATGCTCGGCAACCTGATGAAGGAATCCGCCGTGGTGGATCGGCTTTCCGATACGGCCCAGAACGCGCTGATCAACATTGTCACGATCATGCTCGGCCTGGCCGTTGGCTCCAAACTGGCGGCCGATAAGTTCCTGAATGCAAATACACTCGGCATTCTGGTGATGGGCCTGATCGCTTTCTGCATTGGCACGGCCGCCGGCGTATTGCTGGCCAAGCTGATGAACAAGCTCAGCAAGGAGCAGATCAACCCGCTGATCGGTTCCGCCGGGGTCTCCGCCGTTCCGATGGCGGCCCGCGTTTCCAACAAAGTCGGTCTCGAGGCCAATCCGCAGAACTTCCTGCTCATGCACGCCATGGGGCCGAACGTGGCCGGAGTCATCGGCTCCGCCGTGGCCGCCGGTGTACTGCTTGCGCTGGTTGGTTAGAAAATGTGAGGCAGGCTTCCGGGCCTGCCGGGCAGACAGGAATGTCTGCCCCACATGCAAAAGGGTCGCTGAAAAGCGGCCCTTTTTGTTTCCCGCCTTCGGATGTTTTATGGCAGATTGCTTTTATTGTAGACGGAGCTTCCAGCTCCGTTGTGCATGAATAAGCGCGTGGGGTAGGGAAACGGAGCTGGAAGCTCCGTCTACAGTTCAATGAAAATACCATTCACAAAAATGCACGGTGCGGGCAACGACTTTATTTTGGTCGATGACCGTGCGCGGACGTTTCCGGTCGATGACCAGGCGTTCATCAAGCGGATTGCATCCCGGCGCACTGGAATCGGATGCGACGGGGTTTTTCTGCTTCAGCCTTCGGACATGTTCGACCTGCGGATGCGCTTTATGAATCCCGATGGGGGCGAGGTTGAAATGTGCGGCAACGGGGCGCGGTGCTTTGCGCGGTTGGCGTATGATCTTGGAGCGGCTTCTGCAACCATGAAGATTGAGACGATGGCGGGGGAGGTTTGTGCCGAGGTGGATGGCGAGGAGGTCCGGCTGAACCTGACCAGGCCAACCGGGTTGCAGCTCGGTTTGGACCTGGGACTGGAATGGTCCGTGGATTTTCTGAATACGGGTGTTCCGCATGCCGTGGTCTTTGTGGATAATCTTTCCGCGATGGATCTTCCAGCGCTTGGCCGAACGATTCGGTCCCATGATTGGTTTGCGCCGGAAGGAACAAATGCAAACTTTGTGAAAGTGGAAGATGATGCTACATTGTCCATCCGTACCTATGAGCGAGGGGTAGAGGCGGAAACGCTGGCCTGCGGTACCGGGGCGGTCGCAGGGGCGATCATTGCCGCAGAACGCGGGTGGGTTGGATTGCCGGTTGCCGTGCATTGTGCGGGCGGCTATGATTTGAACGTTGATTTTGCGAATGGCGCCGCAACACTCTCGGGCAGTGCAGAATATGTTTTTACCGGGGAGGTCGAGTATGGAAGTCGGATTTAGTCTTGGGTCGAACATGTTTAACCGGAAGAGGTTGTTGATGCAGGCCAAGAACCTGCTCCTGTCCGCTCCCCGCACGCGGTTTGTTGATCAGTCGCCTATTTATGAAACCACACCGGTGGATGTACAGCCGGAGTATGCCAGCATGACCTTCCTGAATTCCATCGTCATTGTAGAGAGCGAACTTCCGCTGGAAAGCTGGCTTTCGTATATCGGGAAAATCGAAGATAACCTCGGGCGTGTCCGCTCGGAAGACCGAAACGCACCCCGGCCCATGGATGTCGATATGATTTATGCCGGGGATCAGATTGTGGATAGCGGCGGTCTTGTGGTGCCTCATCCACGCTGGGCGGAACGCCGGTTTGTGGTTCAGCCGCTGTGCGATGTCCGTCCGGATATGGTCCTGCCTGATATGAAAAAATCCGTCTCCGAAATTCTTCACATACTGCCGCCGGATGATGGACTGAGTGTTTTTGATGAAATATGGTAATAGAGGATTGTGAAAATTCGATGAAGTGGACTGCTGCAAAGATTAAAGCGCTGAAAGGCGAAACAAAGATAGCCATGCTCACGGCCTACGATGCTCTTTCGGCATCGCTGGTGGATGGTGCTGATATGCCCGCCGTGCTGGTGGGGGATTCACTGGCCATGACCGTCCTGGGCTACGAGACAACCCTGCCGGTGAGCATGACGGAAATGCTGCACCATACCGCCGCGGTTTCGCGTGGCGTGGAGAAGGCGTTGGTGATTGCGGATATGCCTTTCATGTCGTACCAGCCATCCGTCGGTATGGGGCTGGAAAATGCCGGACGCTTTATCAAGGAGTCCGGTGCCGACGCCGTCAAAATCGAAGGCGGGGCGATGCGTGCGGAGCTTATCGAGGCACTGGTTTCAAATGGAATCCCCGTGCTGGGGCATATCGGCCTGACCCCGCAGAGCATCAAGGAAATGGGCGGATACAAAGTGCAGGGCAAGACGACGGAGCAGGCCCGGCAGTTGATGGACGATGCGATGGCCGTTGAGCAGGCGGGCGCTTTTGCGCTGGTGCTTGAGTGTGTGCCCGCCGAACTGGGTGAAATGATCTCCAGCGCACTGACGATTCCAACGATCGGGATCGGTGCCGGTGCGGGATGCGATGGTCAAGTGCTGGTCTTCACCGATCTGCTCGGCATCAGCGGGAAACCGGTTCCAAAATTTGTCAAAAAATATGCGGACCTCAATCCGCTTATCACTGAAGCGCTGGCGGCCTACAAGACTGAGGTCGAGGCCGGAACCTTCCCGGCGGACGAGCAAACCTATTAGGAGTTAAGAATCATGCAAGCGGTGCTGACGGGTGACATTGTTGGGTCTTCGGGGTTGTCTTTGGAGGATCACCGGAAGGTGGTTCGTATTGTCAAATCCGTGGCTGATGTCTTTCCGGATGCGGTGGTGGGTGCGGTGGATGTTTATAGTGGCGATAGCTGGCAGTTGCTGGTTTCGGATTGCAGCATATCCTTTCGGATTGCCTTGTACCTGCGCGCCAGCTTGAAACGGGAAAAGGCATTTTCCGTTGATAGCCGGGTTTCCATTGCGTGCGGCGAAGTCGATATGGAGCAGGTCGATATGGATCGAATGTCTGAGTCGACGGGTGAGCTTTTTGTGATTTCTGGTCGTGGGCTGGATGGGTTGAAGAAAACATCGTTGATGTGCTTTGTTGCTTTGCAGGATTTATATCTTTCCTCAGCCGTGGGCGCTGCCTTTGAGTTGATGGATGTGCTTGTGCGTCAATGGAGCAATGAACAGGCACGTGCAGTTGCGGAAACCTTGCTGGGGAAGACGCAGGCGGCCATTGCTTCCACGGTTGGAGTGAGCCAATCTTCGATCAATAAATCCCTCCAGGCGGCTCATTGGGGGGAAATCATGAATACGCTGGACTCGATAGATCGCCTATTTTTATCACCTTTAAGGGTGATAAATGCAAATAATCACCCTGAGGGGTGATAGACGTGATAAATAACCATTGAGGGTGATAATTTAAAGGATAGGGGATGAAAGAAACCTTTCTCGCGCTTGTTTCCGCTCATTTTATTGCCGATTTCCTGCTGCAGCCCGACTGGCTCCAACGGCGGAAAAGTCGGCTGTGGGCGAATCTGGTGCATGCGGCGACTGTTGCCGGGCTAACCTATCTCTTTCTCCAGCAGTGGGGCTCATGGGTTCTCCCGGTCCTCATATTTATTGCCCATGCAATCATTGATGCCATTAAGCAGTGTTCCCGAGATACATGGCGTTCGTTTTGTGCTGATCAGGTGGCTCATTTTATTTCTGTATTTGTGATTGCTCTGGTTTGCCGGAGGGAAGGCTGGATCGAGGTTTTTGACGGAACAGGACTGGTGTGGATGGTTTTGATTGCAGGCCTTGCCCTGTCGGTTCAAGGCGCCGGATTCCTGGTCGGTAAGATTGCCGAAAATATACAGGAAGAAAACGCGCTGGCAGGAAAGATCAACGGCTTGAAAAATGGCGGAAAACGGATTGGCCAGTTGGAACGTGCATTGATTTTTTTGTTTGTCATGATTGGGCAACCGTCCGGAATCGGCTTTTTGGTGGCGGCAAAGTCCATCTTGCGTTTCGGTGAGGCGAAGGACGATCAGAAGCTGGCAGAGTATGTTCTGATTGGAACCTTGTTGAGTTTTGGTCTCGCCATTGCCGCTGCTGCGCTGACCAAAGCGGTTGCGGGAACGATATAGCCATGGAAATCATTCAATCACCTACCATCATGCAGCATCGGGCTTTGGAGCTCCAGCGGGAAGGGCGCAGTATCGGCTTTGTGCCCACGATGGGCTTTCTGCACGAGGGGCATCTTTCCCTCATGCGCATCGCGCGCGAACAATGCGATGTGCTGGTTGCAAGTATCTTCGTCAATCCCACCCAGTTTGGCCCGAATGAGGATTTGGATGCCTATCCGCGCGACTTTCATCGCGATGAAGCACTTTGTGCGCAGGAGGGGGTGGATCTGATCTTTTATCCTGCTCCGGATACCATGTATGCCGCTGATGCGAGTGTGAGTGTGAATGAAAATTCCTTGTCCGGTTCCTTGTGTGGAGCATCGAGACCGGGGCATTTCCGCGGGGTATGCACGGTGGTGGCCAAACTGTTCAATCTGGTCCGGCCGGATCGGGCTGTCTTCGGTGAAAAGGATGCGCAGCAACTCCGTATTATTGAACGTATGGTTCGTGATCTGGATTTTCCCGTAAAAATTGTACGGGGCCCAATCGTTCGCGAAACGGATGGACTGGCGATGAGTTCCCGCAACAAATACCTTTCTGAGCCGCAACGTTGCGCTGCACTGTGCCTGCGCCGCTCGCTGGATGCCGTCTTGGAGCTGTTCGAGGGCGGAGAACGCCGGGCACCTGTTTTGCGGAAGGCCATGGTCGAAATCATCGAGCCGGTTTCGGGCGCGGAAATCGATTATATTGAAATCGTCGACGATGCAACGCTTTTACCGGTGGAACAGATTGAGCGCAATGCTTTGGTGGCCCTTGCGGTAAAATTCGGCTCAACAAGACTCATTGACAATGTCGTTTTGAATACGTAGTCCCTTTGGAATGAAATGCTTGCGAAAGGCCCCGCTTTTTTTGGATATTTTTATTTGAATGACCCGGATTCATCATTACATTGATGGCCGCTTTTTGGAAACAAAAGGGTGCGGTAGCCAAGTGGTTAGGCACTGGATTGCAAATCCATGAACACCGGTTCGAATCCGGTCCGCACCTCCAATTTTTTTTACCGGCTGTTAGATTAGGAGAAATAAAATGGCTGTTCCGCAAGATCTGTTCTACGCAAAAACCCATGAATGGGTATCGCTCGACAAGGGTATCGCCACCGTCGGTATCACTGACTTTGCTCAAAGTCAGCTTTCAGACTTAACATTTGTTGAACTTCCAGAAGTGGGTACTGCCTTCGAACGTGGCGACGAGGCCGCTGTGGTTGAATCCGTTAAAGCCGCCGCCGATGTATACGCTCCGGTTGCGGGCGAGGTGGTCGAGGTGAATGCCGAACTGGAAGACAGCCCGGAGCTGATTAACAATGATCCCTTTGGGGCCGGTTGGATTTATAAGCTCAAGGTCAAGGATGAATCGGATGTTGATAACATGCTGGATCCTGAATCCTATGAGGAACTCTGCCCCAATCATTAAATCCGATTGTTTATTTTTTAATTAAAGGAGGATGAAAATCCTCCTTTTTTATTTTCGCCATGAAAGCCTGGTCCGTCAGTTTTAAAAATACCGTTCCCTATCAAAAAGGGTTGGATCTTCAGCGTCGTCTGTTGACGGCGCGGCAGGAAAACAGGATTCCCGATACGGTGCTGATCCTTCAGCACACGCCCGTGGTCACTCTGGGCAACCGTGGACGCGACAACTATCTGCTGAAGACGGAAGAAGAATTCCGGAAAATGGGCATTGATCTCTTTCATGCCGAGCGCGGTGGCGATGTCACCTATCACGGGCCCGGACAGTGGGTGCTCTATCCCATCCTGCACCTGGGCGGAAACGAGGCGGACTCCCACGGCTACCTTGCCAACCTCGAAGAGATCGCCATTCGAACCTTGGCCGACTGCGGGGTCAAGGGCTTTCGCCGCGAAGGCAAGTCCGGTGCCTGGACCGATGCCGGTAAAATTGCCGCCATCGGTTTCCGGTTAAAGAAGTGGGTTTCCTTTCACGGGATGAGTTTTAATGTGAAAAACGACCTGATGGGTTTTGAAACCATCGTGCCCTGCGGGCTTGTTGGCGAACCCGTGGCATCACTTAAAACCATTCTTGGCGACCACTGTCCGCCGATGGATCAAGTGCGGGATTCGCTGTTGAACCACTTCGCTGAAGTCTGCGGACGGGAATTGGAGCGGTTTGATGAGTGTGGACAGTTGCCACCGGATTTGGTGAAACTAATGCGTGACGATTGAATCGTGATTCTTCTCACGCCTCACGCCTCACGCCTTAATATTCCACATTCCAGGTTTCAACCTGCGCCATGTCTTTTTGGGCGGTGAGGTC
>CAZWZW010000028.1:0-13320 GCA_964639125.1 uncultured Verrucomicrobiota bacterium | reverse complement strand
AATATTCCACATTCCAGGTTTCAACCTGCGCCATGTCTTTTTGGGCGGTGAGGTCGATGTGGATGGGCGTCAGGGCGACATAGCCGTCGCGCACCACCCGCACGTCGGTATCGGCAGAGTCGTCGAGCAGGTCGAGCTCGCCGTCGAGCCAGTAATAGTTGTTTCCGCGCGGGTCGAGATGGGTTGAAAACTTTTCGACAAAACGAGAACGTCCCATCCGAGCGGCTTTCATGCCTTTGAGTTCCGATAGCGGAATATTGGGTATATTCACATTGAGCAGAGTGCCGTCGGGAAGAGGGTTTTGTGCGACTTTGGCGACAATCTCTTCGGCCACTTTGGCTGCGGTTTCCCAGTGCGGATTTTGATAGGTGCAAAGGGAGATGGCAATGCCGGGGACACCGAGTATGACCGCCTCGCTGGCGGCCGAAACGGTGCCGGAGTAGAGCACGCTGATGCCCGTGTTGGAGCCGAGGTTGATTCCGCTGACGACGAGGTCGGGCAGGTGGTTCTTGTGAAGCAGGCAGAGGGCCAGCTTAATGCAGTCCGCAGGGGTACCGCCTACGGCGATACCAAAGAGCTGATCGTTTTTCTCAATGGATATGGTTTTAATCGGGTCGGTGAGGGTGATGGCGTGGCCGGCCGCGCTGCGCTCGGTGTCGGGGGCAACCACATGGAGGTCGCCCAGGTCGCCGATGGCCTTGTGCAATACCGAAATTCCGCGAGCGTGAATGCCGTCGTCGTTTGAAAGTAGAATCTTCATGTGGAAAATATGGGCATCTGAGGCGCAAACATCAATGTAGATAACGGAAAAACGGTGAGGAGGGGGAGTGTGGGTCCGGTGGATCAATCCGGTCGTCGTATCTGGGATATTTCTATTGAACCAGAGGGAGAAAACCTTTTGTATCAGGACTCATTCGAAACACCCGACTGAATAAAGAGAGTTTTTATGAATTTAATGCAAGTAGCCGATATTCTGGACGCCGAACTGGTCTATGGCCCCAAGGGTTGGCAACAAATCAATATTGAATCGGTCTTTGCCTCCGACCTGATGAGCGATGTTCTGATGAGCGACCGTGACGATATGTTGCTGATCACCTCGCTTTCTACCGAACAGTCTATTCGCTCGGCGGGGATTGTCGGTTCCGAAGCGGTGATTATTGCCAACAATAAGTCTGTGACCGACGGCATGATTGAGCTGGCGGAGGATCAGGAGATTACGTTGTTAACAACAACGCTTCCAAAGTTCGAGTCCTGCATTCGCATCGGCATGATCATGGAGCGTTAATGCCCGAAGAAAAGACACAACCTCTTCAATCCTCGCTCAGGGTTCAGGAACTGATTTACGGCCTCAAAATCAATGAGGTGATGACCCAGAAAGTGTTTGCCGTATCCCGGAACTGCACGATGCGCGATGTGCAGCAAATCATGAAAAAAAATGGCATCACGGGGGTGCCCGTGGTCGACACTCGGCGAGTGGTTGGGTTTGTGAGCATGAATGATCTGATGAATGCCCTGGAAGAGGGCGGCATGGATGATGTCGTGACCACCCGGATGTCCGGTGGCGTCCAGACGCTTGCCGAGGAAATGCCGCTCTCGTTTGCCATCTCGGCATTCAATAAGTTTTCCTTCCGAAGTTTTCCCGTGGTCAGTAAGAAAAACGAACTGGTTGGAATCATCACCTTTCGCAATATCAATCTGGCGCTCATTCGCGAGCTGTCGCGGCAATTACGCGAAATGGAGTCGCAGAGTGAGCACCACGAAGATGCTTCGTCGCTGGAGCGGGTAAAAGTTTATCAATTGCATCGCTACGATTTTGAAAATGGCGGTATGGCATCGAGCGAAATTAAAAAATTCCTCAAGGATCGCGGAATTCCGCCCAAAGTTGTGCGGCGCGTTGCTGTGGCCAGTTATGAGCTGGAAATTAATCTGGTGGCCCATTCGATCGGGGGCATGCTGAGTTTTGATATCAATAAGGACCGGGTGAAAATTTCATCGCATGACCGCGGTCCGGGCATTGCCAATGTCGAGCAGGCGTTGACGGAAGGATTTTCAACCGCGAACGAGTGGATCCGCTCGCAGGGATTTGGTGCCGGGATGGGGCTCCCGAACGTAAAGCGGGTATCGGATGACTTTGCCATCCAGTCTGCCGTCGGCATGGGAACCATGATTCGGGCGGTTATTAATCTTAAACCGGAGATGGACCATGAAGATCAGTGATATTCAGGCCATGGAGGTGATGAGTTGCCTGCAGGACGAATTTGAGGATGTCAGCATTGCTGGCGGATACACTTCCGACCTGCTCAGCGATGTGATGGCCAATGCCGAAGAGGGTTCCGTACTCATCACGATTCAAGCGCACAAAAATACGGTGGCGGTTGCATCTTTGACCGGCATGGTGGCCCTGATCATCTGCAACAACCGTCCGGTGCCCGACGACATGCTGGCCGCCGCCAACAAAGAAGGGATTGCGGTTTTTGTGACTTCGGAAAACCAGTTCACCATCTCCAGTCTGGTCGCCCAGCATCTGGCAGGTTGTCCGGCCCGCTAGAAAGGGACCTATGCTCTTCCGGGCAGACTTTCATATACACAGTTGCCTGTCGCCCTGCGCTTCGCTGGAGATGTCGCCCAACGCGATTGTTCGGCAAGCCCGGTCGGTCGGCCTGACGGCGCTTGCGCTATCCGACCACAATTGCGCATTTAATCTTCCCGCTTTTGATGAAATTTGTGCGCGGGAGGGGATGGCCTGTCTTTATGGAATCGAGGTTACCAGCATTGAAGAGGTGCACAACCTGTGTTTGTTCGACGACCTGGGGTCCGCCATGGATTTCGGTCAAAAGGTCTACGACAGTCTTCCGCCCATTCCCAACCAGCCCGATCGTTTTGGTGATCAACCCATTGTCAATGCAGATGACGAAATCTTGGGCATGGCCGAAAAATTCCTCATTAATGCATCAAGTTATGATATCGGAACCCTGCTTGAAGAAGTGCATGCCCTGGGCGGACTTTTTATTCCGGCCCACATCGACCGGCAGGTATTCGGCATGATCTCTCAGCTCGGATTCTTGCCGCAGGAGGATTTCGACGCCGTGGAACTGACGGTATCGGGCGACCCTGCATTGGCGTTGGATTATCCTGTGGTTCATAATTCTGATTCGCATCAACTGGATCGCCTGGGTTCGGCCTATACCGATTTTGAGGTTGGTGCACTCACGGTAAAAACGATCCGGGCGGCCCTTTATGAGTCGCCCTGACCGTTTCGCTTGAGCTCGTCCGAAAACATTTTCACAGAATGTTGGCCGATGCTTTTTTATTGATAAATCTCTATATTTCAGCATAAACGACGATCTTTCCATTGGGGGAATCTATGCGGGTTGTGATTATTGGGGCAGGAAATGCGGGGCGACAGCTCGCCATGCGGCTGTGTGAAGAAAAGCACAGTGTTGTGATGGTGGATGCGGATCCGCAAGCATTGGCACAGGCAGAAGCGGGGTTGGATATTCTTCCCATTTGTGGGTTGGGGTCGAGTCCGTCCGTGCTTGAAGAGGCGCAGGTCGAAAAGTCGGACCTGCTCATTGCCGTGACCGACAATGACGAGGTAAATATTCTCGCCTGCCTGTTTGCGAGTGCCGCAGGGGTGCAGGGAAAAATTGCGCGGGTTACCAACCCAAAATACATCAACGGCTCTTCCACGTACGATCTTCAATCAATGGGCATCGATCTGGTCATCAACCAGAAACAGGAGTGCGCACGAGAAGTCTTCAACATGCTGCAGATGCCGGGGGCTCTGGAGGCGTTTGATTTGTTTGCCGGCAAAGTGATGGTGGCCGGATTCAGTGTGAATGCCATGAGCCCGCTGCTCGACCGGACACCGGCCGAATGCGACCGGCTGGATTTGATCCAGAGTGTGCGGGTGATCGCCATTCGCCGCGGTAATGAGCTGGTGGTGCCGCACGGAAATACGGTTTTTAAGCAGAAAGACCTCGTTTATCTGGTGGGGCAGCGCGCCGATATTACCGCTTTTTTCAGCTGGGTCTGCTCGGATATTAAACCGTTTGAAAAGGTGATTATTGCCGGGGGCGGCGATCTTGGGCTGATGCTTGCCAAGTTTGTTGAAAACGAACTCGAGTGTGTCTTGCTGGAGCAGGATGAAGAGCGCGCGCGCTTCTGCTCCGGCGAGCTGGATAAAACATTGATCCTGCGTGCCGACGCGCTGACGGAAAGCGCATTGGAGGAATCGGGGCTTCATGAACGCACCGCATTTGTTGCGCTGACCGGCGATGACGAAGGCAATATCATGAATTGTCTGATGGCCCAGAAGAAAGGCGCTTCGTTCACGGCAACGCAGATTACGCGCACTGATTTTATTCCCGTGGTGGAGCAGCTCTATTTGGTTAACCGGGTCGTGAGTCCATATATCTCGATGACCAATGCCATTCTTCACTGGTTGCGTTCGAAGAAAGTGCAGGCGGCATCGCTGCTGCACAATCTGCCGGGTGAACTGCTGGATGTGGTTATTGCGGCCAATAGTAAGCTGGATGGAAAATGTATTTGCGACATCAAGATCCCTCGAAAATCCATTATTGCCACCGTCATGCGTCAGGGCGAGGTCGTCACGGCCACGGGCGATCTCCAGCTGGTCGCCGGTGACCGTGTCTTGATTTTCACCCATCCCGATGCGGTAAAAAAGATTCAGTCCATTTTCCTCTAAGGTAGGGATTCATGAACAAACGTGCTGTTTTTCATCTGGTATCCTACATGACGCTCGTGATCGGTGTTGCGATCATCGGTTGTGCCGGAGTTTCATTCTACTACAACGAGCCGCTTGCCATACAGATGAGTCTGATTTATTCCGGACTCATTGCCATGGGGTGTGCCGGTATTGTTGGTTTCTTAACCCGGGGCGATATCAACCTATCCCGTCGCGATGGTTTTGGAATTGTTACGTTTGGCTGGCTGTCGGCGACCCTGTTTGGGTCGCTTCCCTATGTGCTGTCAGGAGTTATTCCACACCCGGTTTCAGCCATATTCGAAACCATGTCCGGTTTTACGACTACCGGGGCCTCCGTTCTGTCCGATTTGGAATCGGTTCCCAAGGGCATCCATTTCTGGCGCGCGCTGACGCACTGGTTCGGCGGTATGGGTGTGCTGGTGCTCTGCGTTGCCATTCTCCCGTTTCTCGGCGTGGGCGGCATGCAGATTTACCGCGCCGAAATGCCCGGCCCGTCCAAGGACCGCCTGACCCCGCGCATTACGACAACGGCCAAGCTGTTGTGGGGCGTTTATGCCCTGCTGACGCTGATTGAGGCGCTGCTGCTAAAGTTTGTGGGTGGCATGGGTTGGTTCGATTCACTCTGCCATACCTTCGGCACCATGGCCACCGGAGGGTTTTCAACCCGCTCGGCCAGTGTGGGGGCCTTCGACAGCGCCGTGGTCGATAGCATTATCATCGTCTTCATGTTCCTTGCCGGAATCAACTTTTCGCTGCACTACCATGCGCTGACCGGAAAACCGGGACGCTATTTCCGCGACCCGGAATTCCGGTTCTATTTTATCTTTCTATTATGCGCGTCGCTCTTCATCACCTTTAATATCTGGTTCGATGGCTATGCGGCGTTGAGCCGCTGTTTTCGCGACGCCCTCTTTACAGCCACCTCGGTGATGACCACGACGGGTTTTGGTACGGCCGATTTTGACCAGTGGCCGAATGCCTCGCGCCTGTTGCTGGTCGTGATGATGTTTATCGGCGGTTGCGCGGGATCGACCGGGGGCGGAATGAAGGTCGTTCGCGTTTTCATCATGTTTAAAAAAATGGTCCGCGAGCTGAAGCTGTTCATGCGGCCTTCCGCTGTCATTCAGATGAAGCTGGGTGGCAAACCCGTGGAGCAGGAAATCATTTCCCACATCGCGGCTTTCTTTGCCATCTTTGTGCTTATTTTTGCGTTGGGATCATTCACGATGACGTTCTTTACGCCGGACCTCGAAACAGCAGCCACCTCCGTCATTGCCACTCTCGGCAATATTGGTCCGGGCCTCAATGCGGTGGGCGTAACGCAAAACTATGCGGCTATCTCTCCGTTGGGACAGGGTATCCTGACGGTTTTCATGCTGCTCGGACGGCTTGAGCTCTACACGGTGCTCATTCTCTTCCTTCCCGACTTTTGGAAAAAATAGGACCGCGAAGCACAAGGTACGAAGGGAAGAGAACCTTTGCTTTCTGGCGACTTTGCGGTCATTAATACCTGCTTATGGAAAAACAACGTCTATCAAAAATCATGGCGGCCCGGGGCATGTGTTCCCGGCGCGAAGCCGATCGCTATATTGAACGCGGGTTGGTGCTCGTAGATGGCGTCGTTATTAGTGAGCTTGGAACAAAAATCTTTCCCGATCAGGAGATTGAACTGGCGGAAGAGGGACGGAAACGACAGAACGCCCAGGCGACTTTTCTGCTCAACAAGCCGATGGGCTACGTCTCCGCCCAGCCCGAGGATGGACATCGACCCGCCTCCGACCTGCTGAAACGCGAGAATCATTGGAAAGAAGACCGCTCCCGCCGAATTTTTCACCACGGACAGCTCCGCGGGCTCGCTCCAGCAGGGCGGCTGGATATTGATTCCGTTGGTTTGCTGGTGCTCACACAGGATGGCCGCGTTGCCCGCCGCATCATTGGCGAGGACTCGGATGTGGATAAAGAATATCTCGTGCGCGTCGAAGGTAATCTCGATGCAAACGGACTCAAGTTGCTGAACTATGGGTTGAGTCTCGACGACAAGCCGCTGAAGCCGGCAAAAGTAAGCTGGCAGAACGAGGATCAGTTACGCTTTATTCTGCGTGAAGGCAAGAAACGGCAGATTCGCCGGATGTGTGAGCTCGTCGGCCTCAAAGTGGTGGGCCTCAAACGTATCCGGATCGGCAAGATTGTCCTTGGAAACCTCCCGAATGGGGCGTGGCGCTATCTTCGCGACGACGAGCAGTTTTAAGAAAAGGTAGGGCCGAGGAACGCTTCAGAACCGCCGCGGGGCTATAAACCGGCGTTGCGAGGCTGTGATTTTGAGGAATTCGGCGATATTCTCCGGTTTCGGCGCCCGCTGTAATGCCGGCTCTGAGCGCCAAACCTTGTAAATCATTTTGATTTGGCAGGGGCACTTCATCTATATTCCCGCAATGGCTAAGACAAAAACAGAAGAACCGGTTCGGTCCAGTTGGCGCGAAATTGCGGGAATCCTGGTGGGGACATTGGGGCTGATGCTCCTGCTCGGGGTTTTGTCGTATGATCCGGCGGACATCGGCGTGTTCAGAAATAGTACGGAATCGCAAAACTGGATTGGTCCTTTCGGTGCCCGAACCGCCTATGTGGCCTTTATGTATTTTGGGGTGGCAGGCTATACCATTCCGTTTTGTATTCTTTGGATCGGGATTTCTTCGGTCTTCTGGTCGGCGCGCAAGATTTATCCCCGTCTGCTCTGGTTTTTGTTCGGTCTGTTTGCCCTCGCCGGTCTGCTGGATATGCAGCCGGTCTGGTATGGTGCGGTGGAGCGTCTGAATATTGGCAGCCCCGGCGGTTTGATGGGAGAAGTCCTGGCTCAGCGTTCGCTGGGTTATTGGATCGGCCATGCCGGTGCAGGCATTGTTTTTGTGGTATTATTGCTGATCTCCGTAGTCCGCATGCTTGACCTGCGCATCGTTGAGCTCTGCAAGCGACTTTGGGAATGGTGCAAGACCCTGAAGTTGGAGGCTCCGGCGGCGGAAGAGGTTTTCACGGTTGATGAAAAGCGTACTCCACCCAAAAAGAAGCGGGCCCCGCGCAAGCGAAAAAAAGCCGCCGAAGCCGAATCCACCTCTGCGGCCAGCGAATTTGACGTTCAAAAGATGCTCGACGAACAGCAGGCAGCGATGGCGGGCAAGCCAACGGTTGAGCCCCAACCGGTTGCTGCGTCCCGTTCCCAAAAACCGAAAAAGAAAACCAAACCCAAAGTTGAGGTGGTCGCCGACAAGGAATTTTCCGCTTTTACGGAATCCGAGGTTCACGCCAGCTATCGCCTGCCGTCGCTCGATCTTTTGGATCCGCCGGTGCCGCAGGGAAAAGGGGCCTCCGCGGGTGAGATTGCCAAGACGGCCCAGGTTCTTCAGGATGCCCTCGAAGAGTTTGGGGTCGAGGCCAAGGTGACGGGGGTCCAGCAAGGGCCTGTGGTAACCTGCTATGAAATCCTTCCCGCCGCCGGTGTGCGCGTGGAGCGCATCAAGAGTCTGTCGGATAATCTTGCCTTGAAGATGCATGCCGAAAGCCTGCGAATTCAGGCGCCGATTCCCGGCAAGGGCGTGTGTGGTGTCGAGATCCCGAACTCGGATCGATCATCTGTTTTCTTCCGGGATATGATTGAAAGCCGGGATTTCCAGACCGGAAAGCATGCGCTGCCCTTGGTGCTGGGCAAGGATATCAGCGGGAAGAGCATGATCTATGACCTCGCCAAAATGCCGCATTTGCTGATTGCCGGGGCAACGGGTGCCGGTAAGTCGGTCTGCATGAATTCCATCCTGACCGGTCTGCTAATGAAGCATACGCCGGATAATATGCGCCTGATCCTTGTCGACCCGAAGACCGTCGAGTTTCATAGCTATAATAATCTGCCGCACCTTGTGGTTCCGGTCATCACCAATGCCAAGAAGGTGGCGCTGGGCCTGAAGTGGGCCATCGACGAAATGGAACGCCGCTTTAAATGGTTCCGTCAGGCGGGGGTCCGCGACCTGCCGAGCTTTAATGCCCGGGCCATCCAAAAGCAGGAAGAGCTCTTTGGCGAAGATGTGGTGGCTGATCCCGAAAAGAAACAGAATCAGATTCCTGAAAAACTCCCCTATATCGTGATTGTGATTGATGAGTTGGCCGACCTGATGGCCGTGGCCCAGGCGGAGATCGAGGCCGGAATTGCGCGGTTGGCGGCCAAGTCGCGTGCCGCTGGAATTCATATGATTCTCGCAACGCAGCGTCCGGACGTGAAGGTGATCACCGGAACCATCAAAGCCAATTTCCCGGTGCGTATCGCCTTTAAGGTTTCGCAGAAGGTCGACAGCCGGACCATTCTCGACCGCATGGGCGCGGACACCCTGCTGGGCAAAGGCGATATGCTGGTACTTCCTCCGGGTTCGGATAAGCTGATTCGCTCGCAGGGGGCCTATACCAGCGATGAAGAAATTGACCGGGTCACCAACTACTGGAAAGAGCAGAGCCAGCCGGAATTTATTGCAGAGATCCATGATAAGATTGAAAAGAAAGAGACGGATCTGCCGGACATGGATGATGGCGGTGACGATGATATTATCGAACAGGCCATCGAAGTCATCCGTCAAACCAAACGCGCGTCCACCTCGTCGTTGCAGCGCCGTTTACGCATCGGTTATACCCGTGCGGCTCGCGTAATGGATTTGCTGGAAGAGCGGGGGGTGATTGGGCCGCCTGCCGGTGCCGGTCCCCGCGAAATTTTGATCGACCTGGACGGGGAAATTCCGCAGAACATAGGAGCCGAAGATGCAGCAAACTAGTTTGAATATCGGTACAATCGGGCAGCAGCTCGAAGCCGCTCGGCTCGCCAAGGGCGTGAGTGTTTCCCAGGCGGGGCAGGCCACCAAGATTCTCTCAAAATTTATCGAAGCGATGGAGTCCGACGATTTCGGTGCGCTCTCCGCGCCGGTATATGCAAAAAGCTTCATCAAAATGTATGCCCGCTATCTGGGTATCGAGGCCCGTCCGCTGGTGGATGAATATGTGGCGCAGCATGCCCCGAAATCCGCACCGCAGCTGAGCGATGAGGTTCGGCACAACCTGACCCAGGTGGATCAGATCCCCATGGAATCGCCCGATCCCAATCCACCCAAAGAGGGCGGTAGTGTTTTTGGAGACGTCAATGAGGCGCTCTTTAAACTCTCCGGAAAAAAGATTTCGCTGAAGATGCTACTCATGGGGGCGGCAGGAGTTCTGCTCCTGACCATTATCCTGTCCAGCGTTTCCCAATGCTCGGACGATGAGGAAGAGGCCACCGCAGCGGCCGGCGGTGCCGCTTTGGTTGACCGCGAGCTCATCACCGAAGGCACGCCGGATGTTTATCTGGTCAGTCCGGGTGTGGTCGAAGTTGGAAAGTGAAAAAGTTTGTAGTTCCACTTTCAAAAGGAAACATATGAAAAGTTTGCCCAATCACCTCACCATAAGTCGCTTTTGGATGACCGCCGTAATGATGGTCTGCATGAGCATCGGTACGCCGGCATGGCTCATAGTTGCGCTGGCCATCTTTGTGGTCGCCAGTATCACGGATGCGCTCGATGGCTATCTGGCCCGAAACTTTTTTGGCTGCACCTCATTTGGAAAGTTGATGGATCCGCTGGCCGACAAGGTGCTGGTTTGCGCGGCTTTTATCGGCTTTGTTGAACTGGATAGCCTGTATGCATGGATGGTGGTGTTGATTATTGCGCGTGAATTCATGGTCACCGGAATGCGTCTGCTAATGATCGAAAAGGGCATCGTGATGCCCGCCGGAATGTGGGGCAAGGTGAAGACCACGGTGCAGATGCTGGCCATCTGTCTCTATTTCTTCGGGCTCATCTGGCCGTATGATTTTCTGCCGGTTCCGGGCAGTCCGTTTGCCTGGTGGCTGGGACTCGGCACCGCAGCACTGACGGCTTGGACGGGAGTGGTCTACTTCTGGCAGCAGCGCCACATCATTTGGGATAAGGATGCAGGGTCATCCGAAGGCTGACGGATCGGTATTATGGGACGTGAAAATATTGAAAACTGGAGTGTTCGAAAATGCTCAAAGGCGTGCTTCAGGTGCGAAAAGGAATTTGAGGACAAGGAATCGCTGTTCTCTACGCTTCTTTTTGATGAAGGAGAGTATACGCGTCAGGATTTTTGCAGAGGCTGCTGGGATAAGGATAACCCCGGGCTCAGTTCGTGGAAAACCACATTCATTGTGCCTCCACCGCCCGCCGAGGAGACGGTGAAAAAAGAGAATGCCGAATCGCTTCTTCGTAAGCTGATGGCCAAGGAAAACGACGAAGATCTTAACGCCATCTTTATCCTGACCGTTATGCTTGAGCGTAAAAAGATCTTGGTCGAACGCGATGTTCAGACCACGGCCGACGGCCGGAAGTTGCGCGTCTACGAGCACAAGAAAACCAATGAAAGTTTTCTGGTTGTCGATCCGGAACTAAAGCTCAATGAACTGGAGCTGGTTCAGGAAGAAGTGGTCGTGCTCCTGGGAGGGAAGCCGCGCAATGCAGGATCGAAATCTGACGTTCCAGCCGATGGGTAAGTGTTACATAATCAATGGTGTAGTCTCTGGTTCATGTAATGTAAAAACTCCAAGCCTATCGGCCAGACGTGATGACCTCACTCAAGTTTTAACCATCAAAAACCGCTTCTTGTTGGGGGTCTGTTTATGCAAATCGTGTTAGGTGTTATGGAACGTCTGGAACAGGGAAAACGGACATATTTTTTTCTTTTGCTGCTGGGGTTGCTGTTTTTTCTGCCAGGAATCAATCGGATGCCCCCGACCGATCGCGATGAAGCGCGCTTTGCTCAGGCGAGCAAGCAGATGGTCGAGACCGGTAATTATGTTGATATCCGTTTTCAGGAAAATCCGCGCTATAAAAAACCGATCGGGATTTACTGGTTGCAGGCGATCAGCGTCAAGCTGATGGGGGAACCGCTTGAGGAGATCTGGCCCTACCGTGTGCCTTCATGTCTCGGGGCTCTGGCCACCGTGCTGGTTACCTGTTTTCTAGGTAGGCGATTTTTCAGTCGGCGGGTCGGCTTGCTGGCCGGCTTGCTGGTGGTCAGTTGCTTGTTGCTGGGGGTCGAGGCCCGCCTTGCCAAGACCGATGCCAGCTTACTGGCCACCATTGTACTTGCGCAAGGGGCTCTCGGCATGATCTATCTGGAGCGCCATCAACAGCCCCAGGGGCGCTGGACACGGGTGCTGCTGTTCTGGTTGGCCTGTGGCACGGGGGTGCTGATAAAGGGGCCGCTGCTGCCGATAATGGCTACAGCCACCATGGTGACCCTGATGATTGCCGATCGTGAAATGCGATTACTGAAGTGCCTGCGTCCGCTTCCCGGCCTCGTCATCGTATTCGCCATGGTGTTGCCTTGGTTTATCGCGATTCAAAATGCGACCCACGGTGAGTTTTTGCAGAAGGCCTTCTTTGGTGATTTCTTGGCCAAGTTACTCAATGGAAAGGAATCGCATGGTGCTCCTCCGGGGTACTACCTTGCCCTTTTCCCGGTGTTGTTCTGGCCGGGATCGTTGTTGGTTATGCGGTTTTTACCCCACCTGTGGAAACGCCGTGATGAAGATGCCGTGCGTTTCCTGTTTGCTTGGCTGATTCCCGCCTGGCTGATTTTTGAATTTGTGCCGACGAAGCTTCCGCATTATATCATGCCGTTTTTTCCGGTAGTTGCCTTGCTGACCGCCGTTGGCCTCAGCCAGTCTGACCGACTTGACGAGTTGAAAAATTGGCGGCGTATACTGCTGGTGCTGGGGGTGATAATCTGGTTGGTCGTAGGTTTGACACTAACCTTTGGATTGCCGGCATTGAGCATCTGGTTCGGCCAGTTTCAGGTCTGGCACATTTTGCCCTTTGTCGGTGGGTTGTTGGTCTTATATGGGGCTTGGCGGCTCTGGCAGAAGATGCCGCCCCTTTCTGCACTCCCTCACTTTCTCTTCGGGGCGCTCTTGATCTTTCCGCTGATTTTTGCCGATGTTCTGCCGCTTCTTGATCTGGTCTGGCCTGCCCGGAAAGTGGCGCTAATTCTTGAGCATCAGCCCCCGGGAGAGCTGGTTTCGGTCGGTTATAGGGAGCCTAGTCTGGCTTTTTTAAATGGGACGGAAACGCGAATGACCAGTGTTGGAGGAGCACTGAGTGCGTTGGAGGAAGCCGACTACCGTTATCTGTTGCTGGAGAAGCGTCAGAAGGACCGTTTTCTCCAGCAGGCCCCGGGAGGGTTGGCGCAATTACGCTTACTTGAGACCTTTGACAGCTTTAACTATTCAAACGGAAAGAAGATGAGGTTGGAACTCTATGCGAAACCTTAAGCTGTCCGTGCTGTGGAGTTGCTGTCGGGCAAATTTTTACCCATTTAACACATAAAACCTACAACTTAACACTATGGCGCAAACCTGCGCCGTGTGGGGGAATCCCCCTCATCCATATACACCTGAATTGCTTTGTTTCATCTTATGCAAGCAGGTAAACCTAAAAACGGAAATGAAAATGAAGGGAACCGGGTTTGGTTCAATGAAAACGGGGTTAATCGCAAATCGATCGGTTCACCCT
>CAZWZW010000027.1:0-24921 GCA_964639125.1 uncultured Verrucomicrobiota bacterium | reverse complement strand
CCGAAGGTCAGCGAGGCCGCTGCCCCTCCACCATAAAAAACCCAGAAGAACCAAAAATTGACCAAGAGCGATTAATCGAGGAAATAGTTATAATCGCGAGCTTCTTTGCTTTCTATGACTTCCATCGCGTCCTCTGGACTGATGGCAGCCATAAGCCGGTTGCGAATGGACTCGTCCGAAACCATTGCGGAGAGACTGGACAGAACCTTGAGGTGCATGTCCTTTTTATCTTCCGGTGTCACAATCAGCATAATAATACGAACGGGCTCGCCATCGGGTGAATCAAACTCAATCCCGTTTCGGCAGATTGCCATCACTCCCTGAATCGCCGGTCCTTTGGTGATGCGGCCATGCGGAATCGCAATCCCCCGCCCCATGGCGGTCGAGAAATCCTTCTCTCGTTCGACGACGGTTTGATACAGCTCCTCTTGACTGACATACTCGACGCGATGCGTGCGCATCAGAAAAGCCACGAGCTGGCGGATGGCGTCCCACTTATCGAGCGCCTTAAGGTTCACCACAATAAATTCCTCGGCCAAAAACTCGACCAGTCGCTGGCGGTCCAGGCCGGCTTCTTTCGAACGAATCAGGGCGGCTTTCGTAAAAAATGGTCCAACAATCTCGTTGATCGTGACCGCCGCTAGAATGATGGCTCCAACGGCATGCGTCATTGCACGCGGCATGCTTTCGTCGCCATCGAGTAACACCACCAGACCAATGGCGATCCCCGCTTGGGGAATCAACGAAAACGACATGTTTTGCCACAACCGCTTTGAACACCTTCCGATCACCCCTCCCAACGCGGCACCCAGACCCTTGCCGACAAAGCGGGAGGCGAAATAGACCACGGCCAGTCCGCCCACTTCCATCATTGAATCCAAATGGAGCGACGCCCCCGCCAGCGTGAAAAAACAGATGTAGAGAATCGGTTCCAGCGGTTCCAGCGTGGTCAACTGCTTTTCCGCCACCTCCGAACTGTTGCCAAGGTATACGCCAAAGAAAAGATTGACCAGCAATGGGCTCAACCCGAGATAGGCGGCCAGACCATCGCACATCATAATCGCCACGAAGATCGTACTGAAATCGTGGAATTTCGGTTTGCTCACCAGCGTTTTGCTGATCCATCCAGCCGCAGAACCCAGTGCCAGCGCACCGAACAGGTGATAGGCGGAGAGCAGCAGGGCATCGTCGATTTTTCCAGTGGTTTCGCCGCTCTCGAAGTAGGCAGAAACAAATGTACGCATCATGACAAATAGCAAGATACAAAAAATATTATCCAGCGCGACCACCGAAACGAGCGTCTTCACAAACGGTCCCTTGCAGCGCAGTTCGCGGATCAACGCAATCGTCGTCGCCGGAGCGGTTGCCGCAGAAATGGCACCGAGCATCAGCGACATCGGCCAATCCATTTGGAACAACCGTGCCACTCCCACAACCACCAATACCGTGACACCGACCTCCATGAGGGATATCGAAACAATGCGCCGGATGGAATTATGGATTCTGCGATAGGAAAGGTGCCCGCCAATACTGACAGCAATCAGACTCATTGCAAAGGTTGACAGCGGCTGCAGGGTGACCATTTCACGGTGAGACCCGATAATCCCAAGACAGGCAGGCCCCACCAGCAGCCCGCCGAAAATATTTCCGGTAATACGCGGCAATCGCAACAACCCTGCCAACCACCCCCCCAGAACCCCCACGAGAATTAAGATACTAACCACCAGAAACGGACTCAGATGGTCGGAATGGACTATCGATTCAAAAATTTGTTGTAACGCTTCCACGTCATTCCTTTCTCAGGGACGGTGCAACCTTCGGATTTTTTGCATTGTTGCAGAGCCATACAGCATTGGCAAGAAATCTGGATGAAATCTAAATAAACGGCATTAAAGGGTTTCACTCGGCAGTAGACATTCCCTCATGACGGGACTAGTCTTGCGGCGTAGTTCGAACAAAAAGGCATGCCGCATGGGGCGGCTGCCATATACAAGGAGGCACCATGAAAAGAGTACTATCTGTATTGGGAATCTGCTTGCTCATCACATTGATGAGTGCTCCATCAACCATGGCAATGGGCCGGGCAAAGGAAGCAAAAATGGCATGCGGATGCCCTCAAGGAAAGTGTGCCTGTGCCACCAAGGCAGACGCAATGTCAAAAGAAAAACTGCCCTGCGGATGCCCCGTTGGCAAATGCCAATGCGCTCCCAAAAAAGCCGAACATCCTACAAAATAAACAGAACTGGAGCCCGCCCATACCCAATGAGCGGGCTTCATTAACCTCAACATACATCTTGCCGCTCATAGCAGATTTATTTTTTCCACCCCTATGCGCCACCGGAAAGCCAAACAATGGGAGATGAAGCTCAAGGCAGTCTTCGACGAAATCGACATCACGCTCGAGAAGGAGTATGGCGATCGATTTTCCCTGCACCCTGCGCGCGCAAAGCAAGGCACCACCTCCAACCCGGAAATGGATGGCCTTTTTAATGTCGGGGCCTCCTACTCCGGCGGCTTTGGCTCGAAGCTCGGCCCCGGCTACGTGGTCGATATCCGCCTATCCACTCTGCAGCGCATCCCAAAAGCTCTCAAAGTGGATTTGCGCAGCCGGGTGCAAACTATTCTACAGGAAAAACTCCCGTCTGCCTTTCCTGGAAAAAAGTTACAGGTCGATGAGGAGCGCGACCATCTCCGCATCCATGGCGACCTGAGTCTCGACTAATAGTCGTAGGAACTTCCGCCAATGAACTCGCGAAACAACGACTTTCCGGGAATGCATTTGTGGTCGACATAGTCGTGTAAGGGTTCAAGCAACTGCATCACTCGCCGGGCACGCAAACAGGCATCCTGCCGCTTCAAATCGGTTTTATAAGTTTCCACAGCCTTCGGGAAATAGTGGAAGAGCTTATTCTTGAGCACAGGAAACTCGTACGGCATGGCACTGTTGACCACACAATCCACATTTCCAATGAACGGAATAATATACTGAAGTTCACTTTTTCTGACATAGTGCCAATGCGTCAGCGTCAACATCGGATCGTGACTGCGGTTCCAGCTATCGCGGATCATCCGGCGCAAGAGCCGGTGATCGGCCCAGCGCATAAACTCATCATTGCAGGTGCGCAACTGCCCCAGCGTTTCGATATAGAGCCTGAACTTGCGGGCATCAGGCACGCTGCGCGTCATATCGGAATAGAGGCCGTGCAGACAATCCATGAGCAAAATTTCATCCTCACCCAGCACCATTTCATGCACGTTCAGCGTACGTTTCCCCGTGTGAAAATCATAGTGCGGTGTTTTGATGGTTTTGCCGGAGAGCAACTGTTCGAGATGCTCATTAATCAGCTCAATATCCAGCGCCTGCGGTGTTTCATAATCATAGTCGCCAAATTCATCCTTTGGATGCATCTCAAGGTCGAAGAAATAGTTGTCGACATTGATGGCCTTCAGCTTTTTCCCATGGGTCGAAAGCTGCTCTTCGAGTTTAATGGTCGTCGTGGTTTTCCCCGACGACGAGGGGCCGGCCACAATAATCAGGCGTACGCCATCGCCATGTTCCAGCACGCGGTGCGAAGCTGCACGGCACTCGTTGGCATAGCGCTCTTCACATGCCACGACGAGACCGGGATATTCACCGGCCTCAATAATCCGGTTGAGTCCCTCGACGGATTCGCAGCCATGTTCCATGTTCCAGCGCAGCACTTCATAGATCATTTTGTAGGGAATATTGTCCGCAGCCTCAATGGCATCGTGTTTAGCTTCACGCACTTCGGTGCGCTGCTGGCGGTAGATAATATAAGCACGGGCCGTTTTAACATGCCCGTTCTCCATCAGTACGCTTTCAACAATATCCTGAAGGTCTTCAACCGTCGGAATCTGCCCGACATAGCTTTCCGCAGTACGATATTCCACCAGTTCGGTGAGATGTTCAGCCTCGTCAAAGCCAAAGCCGCCGGACGATGCGGCAGCTTTGAACATGGCATTGGCAATACGGCTGCGGTCGTATGGAACAATCTGACCGTCACGTTTGATGATGGTCTTCAACTGGCCGGCAGCGCCCATGCCTATTCGCCGTCCAGGAATCCCTCGAGTTTACGGATACGGGTCGGATGGCGCATTTTCCGCAGGGCTTTCGCCTCGATCTGACGAATACGTTCGCGGGTCACGTTAAACTTACGGCCCACTTCTTCCAGCGTACGCGGGTAGCCATCGACCAATCCAAAGCGAAGCGTAAGTACTTCCTGTTCACGTTCGGTCAGGGTCTGCAACACATCGCCGATTTTTTCCTTCAGCAGACTGAAAGCGGTCATCTCGTCCGGCTTTTCAGCGGACTTGTCTTCGATGAAGTCGCCAAAGTGCGTATCGTCGCTATCCCCGATCGGACTTTGCAACGAAATGGGTTGCTGGGCAATTTTCAGGATGGCGCGAACACGCTCTACCGGAAGATCCATCTCATCGGCTAGTTCATCCGGCGTGGCTTCGCGACCAAACTCCTGCAGGAGCTGCTTCTGGATACGCATCAGTTTATTGATCGTTTCGATCATATGCACCGGGATGCGAATGGTACGTGCCTGATCGGCAATCGAACGGGTAATTGCCTGCCGAATCCACCAAGTGGCGTAGGTACTGAATTTATAGCCACGGCGATATTCAAACTTTTCCACCGCCTTCATCAGGCCCATGTTGCCTTCTTGAATCAGATCGAGGAAGGAAAGTCCCCGGTTCGTGTATTTTTTGGCAATACTGATCACAAGGCGCAGGTTGGCCTCGATCATCTCGGTTTTAGCTTTCAGGCCCTTGCGCAGCCAGACCCGCAGGTTGGCATAGTGCTGCATGAAATCTTTCTCGTCCATCTGGAGATAGCTCTCCAGTTCGCGGATCTCCTTGCGAATCCCACGCAAGTCAGCTGCTGCGCTCTTGGCGCGGCTCTTCTTGAGCCGATCAACCTCGACCAGCAAACGCTTCATCTGCTGGTAGTGCTTATCGACTTCGGGAACGATGTCCTCAATCGCCTTTTGCTTGAAGTGAAGCTGCTTGAAATATTCTGTGAGTCGGTCCTGCGCGCTACCAAAAAGCTTGTCTGCCTTCTTTTTTTCGGCACTGTCTTTTTTCGCCTTAGAGGATTCGAGGTAATATTTCAGCCTTAACTCACGGTTCCGGTCGATACCCTTGAGTACTTTCGGCAAATCATTGAAATAGTCTTCGCGACATTCCACGTGTTTGTCGGAAATGATGCGGTCAAACCGTTCCTTACCCAACTCGAGTCGTTCAATCACGCCCAAATAGGCATCGGTGGCGCAACCCAGCCGGTTGAACATGCCGGTTGTGGCAATCTCGGCTTCTTCGATGCGCATGGAGATTTCAACTTCCTGCTCGCGCGTCAGCAGCGGAACCTGCCCCATTTGCTTGAGATACATGCGGACCGGATCGTCGAGCACATCGGAGCGGGCGTTTTGCTTGTCGGCCTGCTCTTTTTCGAGACGTGCCTGGAACTCCTCAACATCATCCTGCCGGATAATTTCGATTTCCATACTTTGGAGAAGGCCGATAATCTTATCGATATCCTCCACCACGACCATATCTTCCGGAAAAGCCTCGTTGATATCCTCAAAGGTCAGGAAACCATGTTCGGACGCAAGTGCCATCAAATCCTTGATGCGATCATTGCGTTCCTCGCGCTCCATCAAGGATACCCCCCCCGAAGTGGCCTCATCGACCGCCGCCACCGCAGCGGCAACGCTGGTTTTCAGCTTACCAACGGATTTTTTTGCAGGCGTTGCTTTCTTGGTCGCCGCCTTCTTTGCCGTTTTCTTGGCGGCCGTCTTTTTCGCGGCCGTCTTTTTGGCGGCTTTTTTAGCCACGGTCTTTGCAGGCCCCTTCGCACTCGGAGCCGCAGCCTTCTTGGCCACCTTGATCGTCGAAGAGGTTTTCTTGCCCGCGCCCTTTGTAGCGGCCTTCTTTGCGACAGTCTTTTTCGCGGTCTTCTTTGCAACAGTCTTTTTCGCAGGCACAGCCTTGCCCCGGGGTTTCTTGGCTACGGCCTTTTTGGTTGTTGCTTTAGTCTTGGAACTTTTTTTGTTCGTCGATTTGGTCTTTGAGGTCTTCTTTTTCGAATCAGCCATGTAATTCCTTCTATAAAAGTATACAGTTCACCTATAATAGCAACCGAAGGCGAGAATTAATAGCAACTTCCTCGGCATCGTCAACGCTAATTGAAAAAATAATTAAATGAGGCCGGAAATACGAATTTCGCTTGAAGATTGTAGAAGCAATAAACACTATTGATGCATGAATTTTATATTTCGGGCATATCCCTCCCATCCATGGCTAGCCGACTGGAACTTCCAGCCGAGAGGATGTGGTTGCTCCCAGCGCGAAAAAAGCATGGGTTGCTTTTTCAAATCCACGGAAACTGCAGGGCGAATTATGCCGTTGATGGAAGAACCGGAATGGGCCTTCCATGTTCCAATACCCCAAAACAGCCGGATCAACATACTGTTCAATGGATTTTGCGCCTATCTTGAAAAGAGACGAAACAAATATGCCGCAGAGGTGTCGATCCCTGAAACCGGAGTCCTATGGGGCCGCTACTCCGGCATTCCGGATCCGGTTCTGATCACCGACGGGACCATCGACACGGCAAGAGGATTCCAGTGGCTTGAAGGCGAAAGGCCTGTACTGCTCGCAATGCGCCAGAATACCTTTTGTCTCGTCACAAAGGTACATACCTATGCCGAGGCGGCCAAGCTTGCCGAAGACTACCTCGAGCGAAACATCGAAGAGCACCTTCAGCAGGAACTCGAGCTCCGAAAAGGTGCGTCGCGCCTTTTTGAGCAGATGAACCACCATGACGCGCTCATGGTCATCAGTGCCGAATGCATGATGAGGGCCCTGCACCCTGCAGAAGGAAACATACCCCTGTCATGGAGTCAGGCGCATGGCACCGATACTCCACAATTCAATATTAACGAGGTTTTCCCTCTGGCCACGGCCTGGAGGCTGATCGATCTCCATGTCGCCGAAGAGTTGTTACTTTGCGTCCTGAAACTTCAGGCCAGTTCCGGAAATATTCCCGTCATTAATGCGCCCTATGGAATCCACTCCGTGCTGGAGGCCCCCAAGCCGCTCATTGCCCAAGCTGCGGAAATTATCTGGAACACACGCAAGGACCCTGAGCTGCTGGACTCCATCATCCCTCCCCTCAGGCGTTATCTTCAGTGGATGCTTCATCATTTTGACCCTAAAAACAGAGGAACATATTGCTGGCAAAACCATAATGAAGTGATGGTTAAAGGCCTGTTCGAATCGGATCTGTCCAGCGTAGATCTGGTGGCGCTGCTACTGGCGGAAATTGAAGCGCTAAACCGATTGAGAGAACAATCGCAGACCTTCTCCGAACAGTCCCCGTTTTTCCTCAACGAGCAGGATACGCTCTCGCACAACCTTAATCACGAATTTTGGGATGAAGGAGAGTTCGCCTTCACCAAAGCATTTGTGCGGGGACGACAAACGGTTCTCAAAGGATTTCCCAGCTTTACCCCGTTACTGCTCAGGAACCTTTCCGGACAAAAGAAAACCCCCATCATGGACCGCATCAAGGCCATGGACTTTCTACCGGGCGGGTTGAACATCCTCTCCTGGCGCAAGTCCGCAGTTGACGACCACTCGTATTCGCTGATTCAGCAGATCATTCTACTGCAGGCCCTGAAAGTTGCCGACCCCAACGGCATGGTACTCAAGGATTTCTCCCAGCTCACGCTTAAGGGGTTTATCGAATGGCACACCCTCTCACTCGAGGAAAGCGGTACGCTGGATATCAGCCCCGCCATTGCCGCATACATTCTCGACCTACAGGACAACCACGAATATCGCTACCATGCCAAAGGAAGAATATCCGGTTATCTATTTAAGATCTTCACAAAAGTTCGCACCGACTGGTTTGAGCTGTCCGTAATCGCCGTTACCCTTTTTGCCATCCTGAGTGCCCGCACGATCTATCGAACCCGACAAGCCCCCCCTCCCCTGCAGCTTCTCGAAGCCCAGATGTACACGGCCTATGCCAACAGAGACACAGACAAGACCTTGAAATCCTGCAACTTGATCATCCGGCACTACCCCTCCAAAGCGGATACTGCCCGACTCTTTGGCGCCAACATATCCCTGCTCCAGAATGAATACGAAAAAGCCAGCACCTTGCTGAGCATAACCCGAACCTCCTATCCCGACAGCCCGGGGCCGATGATTGCACTTGGCCTGGCCTACCAACTCCAGGGCCGATTCCGGGAAGCCGAAGAAAACTATGCCGAATTTTGTTATCTCTTTGACGAAATATTTCCCGACTTGGTCGATGAAGTAAACCAGTTCCGCCAGCTCATGAAAGAAGGATTCAGGGCTCCGCCAAACTGGGAGGAAATTTATCGATATAAGCTTATGCATGAACTATAGTTCGGCCCATCTATTCAAACCAACACATCGAAGGCTCCATTATGAAAAAATATTTTCTACCAACATTAACAATCATGGGATTGATCCTGACCGGGTGCTCTGGAAGCGCCGGCCGTTCAGCCCGCAATCAGGAAAAAAATGCCAACCCCACTTTTATGTTCTGGTGTTTTCGCAAGGAAATCCAAACCGCCGACTACCACATCCCCGAAATGACAACATCCGCGGCGGCAGTCCGTATTCAGAGCCGGTTAAAGAACCTTCCCGGTTATGTCGACAGCACCTGCGATCTGGAGAACAACATTCTAACCGTTCGATACCAAAGCAGCACACTGCGCTCGATGAACATCGAAGAAGCGATCGCACTCACTGGATTTTCCGTTAACAACCGTCCCGCCGGCGCAAAAGCCAAATAACCCACAGGAGCCAAATAACATGAAAATCACCATTTCCCCCGCCCCGCTCGCCGAACAGAAAAAAGATGCCCTTATCATCTTCTTCCAGAACCTGGATGCGCTGCTTCCGGCAGGTAACGCCGCACTCAAAAAACAGGCTTCCGAATTTGTAAAAAACTCGGACTTCAAAGGGGAGGCCGGGCAGACTGCCATCTTCCCGCTGCCAGAAAAATTTGCGGCCCGGCAACTGATTGTTTCCGGCATCGGAGCCGCCCTAGATTTCCACAACGGCTTGCTCGAACAGGCCGCGTCAGCAGCCGTTCGCAGGGGTTGCGCAGCTGGCGCAAAGTCCTTTGCACTCGCATCCTCGATCAAGCTCAAAGGCGTATCCGAATCCAACTACCAACTGCTTGCCGGACGCGGGGCATCCTGGGGATCCTACCACTTTTCCACTTTTAAATCAGACAACAAAAAGAAAGCCGCCCCCACACTGACCTTCTCGGGCGCCGTAAAAGACCGTTCCGCCATCAAGCATGCACAAGCACAGGGCATGGCCCTGCTCGATACCGCCGATCTCGCCAACCTTCCCGGCAACGAAGCGCCCCCCGCCGCCATTGCCGACTGGGCACGTACCATGGCCAAGGCCAATGGCCTGAGTTGCCAGGTCCTAGGAAAATCCCAACTCGAGAAGAAAGGTTGCGGCGGCATACTTTCCGTTGCCCAGGGCAGCGCGGAAGAAGCCCGAATGATTATCCTTAAACATGCCGGAACCGACAAAACCGCAAAACCGATCGTCCTCGTAGGGAAAACCGTCACGTTCGACTCCGGCGGCATCTCGCTAAAGCCCGGCAAAGGCATGGGCTGGATGCGCTACGATAAATGTGGCGGCATGGCCGTACTCACCGCCATGCAAATGATTGCCCGCATGAAGGTCTCCGCGCCGGTGGTCGGCATCCTTGGGGCCGCCGAAAACATGCCGGGCTCAGCCGCCATCCGCCCAGGCGACATCATCACTGCCAGCAATGGAAAAACGATCGAAGTGCTCAACACCGATGCCGAAGGCCGCCTCGTACTGGCCGATGCGCTCGGGCTCGCGTCTGAAATGAAACCGCGCGCCATTGTGGATCTGGCCACGCTCACCGGAGCCTGCATCGTCGCACTCGGTTCTTCCGCCGCCGCCATTCTCGGCACAGACGACAAACTGATTCAAGCACTCATGGCATCGGGCAGTACGGCCGGAGAACGCCTCTGGCAACTGCCGCTCTATAAAGACTATTCCGATGAAATGAAATCCGACTTTGCCGACCTTTCCAACCTCGGAAAAAGCGGCGGTGCCGGAACGGCAACAGCGGCAGCCTTTCTGAAGGAATTTGTTCCGGACGATATTCCATGGGCGCACCTCGATATTGCCGGAACGGCATGGCTGGAGTCCGCCAAACCCCATCAGGCTCCCGGTGCCACACTCTTCGGCGCGCGCCTGCTCGCCCAGTGGATTGCCGCGCAGGACTAAGCATGGAAGTCGACTGGCAGACCGTCGGTGCATTCTGGGGCTATGCCCTGGCGACCGCGCTCTGCTTCATCGGCTTTGTTTTTTCATGCCTCTCGCTCTCGGGCACTTGGCTGGTACTAGCAGCTTCGGGAATTATGGCATGGATCCGCTGGCCGGAATTCCCGGGCATAGGCACACTGATCACCTTTCTTCTTCTGTGTGTCGGCACCGAAATCCTTGAGGGCGTTGCCAGTGCATGGGGGGTGCAACGACGCGGCGGCTCCAGAGCCGCCGGCTGGGCTGCCATCGGCGGCGGTTTTCTGGGAATGCTGCTCGGCAGTTTTATTCCTGTTCCCCTTATCGGGAACCTGATTGGAATGCTGGCGGGAAGCTTTGGCTGCGCCTTCCTCGTGGAGCAGGCCAGGATGAAGAAAGCCGAGCACGCAGCACATGTTGCTACAGGTGCCGTGCTTGCGCGGGTTGGTGTTATTTTCCTCAAAACAGGCATTACCCTCATCATGATTCTAACCCTTGCGATTGGCTCCGCGTTGTAATGGAAAAAATTATCTACTACATCACTGCACACGGCTACGGCCATGGCACCCGCTCCTGCGATGTCATCAACGCGCTGAGAACCATCGCTCCGAATATTCCGGTGATTGTAAAAACCGACCTGCCCCTGAACTTCATGAACAGCCGTCTACCCGACAGCATCGACATCCGTCCCGGCGCATTTGATATTGGACTCATTCAAAAGGATTCCATCCAGATTGATCTACCCGCTTCGCTCGATGCCATCCAGACACTCTATACGCGGGAAACCGAACTCATTGATCAGGAAGCGGCCTTCATGGAAAATGAAAACGCCGGTGTGGTCGTTGCGGATATACCCGCTATTCCACTGGCCGCCGCCCAAAAGGCCGGCCGCCCCAACATTGCCACGGGTAATTTTGGTTGGGACTGGATCTATTCCGACTTTGTGCGGCACGACCCGCGCTGGCAAATTTATGTGGATAAGTTTCGCCAAGTATATGAAAAAACAGCCCTCTTATTGCGTCAGCCCTTCGCCGAGCCCATGTCGGCTTTCCCCAAGCAGGTCGACCTGCCCTTGCTGACCAAGCCCGGCAAGGTCTGCAAAAAGAAGATTATCGAGGCAACCGGTGCCAATCCTGAAAAGCAATGGATACTGCTGTCATTCACTTCGCTGAATCTCGACGCAAAAGCGCTGGAAAAACTATCAAGCATGCCCGGCCACGAACTATTCACGGTTGATCCTCTCGAATGGGACGGCTCGGGTATTCATTGTCTTTCCCGTTCAGTCGCCTGTTTTTCTGATCTTCTTGCATCGATGGATGTGGTGGTCACGAAACCCGGATTCGGGATTCTTTCCGACTGCATCGCCAATGGAAAACCGATTGTCTATGCCGACCGCGAGAACTTTCTTGAATACGAGATCCTTGTGGAAAACATCGAAAAATACTGCCGGAACGCTTTCATTCCCGCCACGGATCTCTATGCAGGAAATCTCGCTCCAGCTCTCGAATCCATTGAAACCGAACCACCCAAGCGAGAAAATATGCCGCAAGGCGGTGCCGAACTTGCCGCCCGCCACATTCTCCAATCCATCAGATCTTAGAAAATCAGACTAAAGCATTTTCTTCTTAATTTGTCGTCTGGGATGGCAGGCGGGCCGCCTGCGATACGTATCGCCGCCGGCAGGAACTCTTTACCCTCGCTTCGGCGCGACTCCAATAAGCGCGCAAGTGTGCTGTCCCCTGCATCGGAAAAACAATGGAGGGCGATGGGCGAAGCCTGCCCAAATCCAGTAAATCCTGTTCATCCCGTCCGAAAAACACCCCGTCTCCAAGAGTTCTTTGCGCCCTTCGTGGCTTCGTGGTCAAAAATGACTACTCATGAAACATTCGGGTTAGGCCAAACAAACATGGCGGTATCCGATAAAGAACAAAACCGAACATCCCCCTGTTAATCATATTTTTTTAAATTTTGGCATGAGTATTGCTTTATTTACACCCATCCAAAGAGAGCAAACGAGTTATGAAAACATGGTCGATAATAGCAATTGAGTTCACGATGGCCTTGGCTGGCGTCACGATGATCGGGATGATGGCCGTTGTTAGCCTATAACTAAATTAAAACCGATTTACCCTCGGTTCCAATGACTGGGAGTCTAGCCCCTCCCCCTCCGATTTCCGGTCATTGGAACCATTTTTTATAGTTACGAGCCGCCGCCACAATCTCTTCTTCGCCATCAACGCAACCATCCTGCATAAGTATTTTTCCATTGCAGATCACGGTATCGATGCAAGATGCATCCGCGCTATAAACCATATCATCTATCAGTTGATATCCCGGAGCCAGTCGATGGTTGGAAAGGTCGACCAGCATGCAGTCGGCTAATTTCCCCTCTTCAATGGCTCCGCAATCCACACCCAGTGCATGAGCGCCTCCAGCCGTCGCCATTTCAAACCCCATCGGGGCCGGAAGTACGGTCGGATCGCTATGCACCAGTTTAGCATGTAGCGTAGCCATCTTCATCTCCTCCAGCATATCGAGGTTGTTATTCGACGAGCACCCATCCGTCCCTAAGGATATATCCACCCCGCCGGCCTTCATCCGGGCAAAGGGGAAACTTCCCGAGCACAGCTTCATATTCGAAACCGGATTATGCACCACCTTCACATCCTGCCGGGCGAGGATCCCAATCTCCTCGTCGGAAACGTGTACCGCATGTGCAACCACTACGTTCGGGCCAAGCAGGCCAATCTTTTCCAACCACTGGACAGGACGCACGCCATGAAGCGATAGACAGTCCTGCACTTCCTTCTCTGTTTCCGAAATATGAATATGAATGAGCAGACTGTTATCTTCAGCAAAGCCTTTTGCCCACCGCAGCGACTCCTCTGAAACGGTGTATATCGCGTGAGGGCCGAGGGCAAAACCGATGCGGTCTGAATATCGTTTTGACTCATCGAACAGCTTTGCTGTCAACTCGCGTTGCTCCGCCGCCTTTTCCGGGTCATTAAAATCGATAAACACCGACGACAGCACCGCCCGCATGCCGGATTCCTCGACAGCGCGCGCCACCCCATGGAAATGCCAGTACATGTCGTTAAAACAGGTGGTGCCCGACTTAATCATTTCAAGGCAGGCCAACCGCGCACCATGATAGATGTCCTCCTCGTCCATTTTTGATTCCAAGGGCCAGATATAATTCGTGAGCCAGTCATGCAGCTCCAAGTCATCGGCATAGCTTCTCATCAGTGTCATCGAAGCATGGGTATGGGCATTCACAAACGTCGGAAGAATCGCCTTTCCCCGCCCATCCACCACCTGGGCGCCCTCGGCATCAAGATTTTCACCCACTTTCTTAAAGCGGTTTCCATCGATCAGCACATCCGTCGATGCTCCGTTAAACTCTACCTTCCGAATCAAAATTCCCATGATCATTCTCCTCACACAACTCTATCCAACCCCTCTCGCAAAGTCACAAAAAAAGCCCGGCAGAAAACTCTTCGCCGGCCTGCGTCACCAAAAATTCAACCAAACCCCATTTTGCAGGGAAAGCAAGCCATCCGGTCGTGCTCGGTGCCGTGCCGATTATCCGGGTCGGGCTTGGTCTGTAGGCCTTTCCAAATTTCGAACGTTTCGGAATACAGATTGGCAATATATGCCCATTCGCAGTGCAAACTGTTATGGATGAAATCCGATGCATCCGGCAGAAACATCAGTTTTCCGTCAAGGTACGGCTGAAGCGTACCCTGCAAGGGTTGGTACAGGTCATAGACATTTTTAGGGACGCACTTGTATTCCAAATCAGGGAATGCTCTGCGTATTTCTGTTTCGGCCATGCTGGTGTGACCGCTCAGCAGTCGTTCCTCCGGGATTGATACGAGACCTTCAATGCGATCCAATATCACATTCCAGTTTTCCACATCGCGCAGTTCGCGCAGGATATTAAGCCCCAGGGTTTCTGGCTGGGAATCTGCATGGTTGTATATGAGCTTGTCGGCACTGTCGTGCCTGAATCCGTAAGTTCCTCTTGTAGACATTGATTATCGCCACATGGAAGTGGTGCAGGCCGGTTTATAGGATTGTAGGCATTTCGGTGGGAACCCTTCACTCTTACGGCATGAATATTCCTCTAATAGGCTTGACCAAAATATCTTGCGCTAAATTATGCTAATATCTTGAGATGACCATTTGTGGTAATATGCCCCACACAAAGAATCATTGACAGCGGATAGCATGCCCGTGCATCATAGGTACACGATTTGAATATTTTGCGTTTAGCGTAGTTTGTTTCACCTGAAAACGACCAATTTTTAACACCGAAACAACTGGCTCAAGGCGCGCCCACTCGGGCGTGGCCTCAGCTGGTTTCGGTGTGGGGCTTGGTCGTCCCTCAGGTGATACTTGTCTGGGGTCGCGCCTCTTTTCTATTTTAGCGCATTAACCATTAGGGGAATAGATGAAATCAATCTTCAGGATCTCTGCAATATGTCTGACGCTGGTTGCTTCTTCGATAGGAGGAAAGCCAGTTGAGGAATCCACGGTGACAGCTACAACTATACGGTCTGTCTTTGAGCTGGAAGCATTGTTTGTGGAACAGCAGAACGCATTTCTGCCAATTAGTCCGCCTTCTGAGGACGTCTATGTGCATGCACATGATCCCGTTATTCCGGTGAGTTGGAAAAAATTCCCAAGAGAGTTCTCTCGGAAAATGTATGCGGAGATGGATGAAAACGGTTATCCTATTTACCGAGTGCTGGTTTATGAAGACCCTGTTACCCGCGAAACCGTTTTTCTGAACTCGTACGGCACCGAGGTCTATCGGCTGGAAGCCGAATTTGGATACGACCCCTATGCGTGGCAGAAGACAACATTCCAAGTGAGTGATGTTTCTGAATTGGGAGACTGGACCAGTTGGATTTTTGACCCCGCTCACATTGCTTCCGAGTTCGCGCTGATACCGGAAACGTTCTATGCCGACTATGAGTCCACTCAACAGGAAATCGCGGCGGTGGAGTCGATGATGATGGCTCCCATGAGTATGATGATGTCACTCCCAGCTGTGGTCACCAATATTCAAATGGCTATAGGAAGTACCAGCAATGAAACCGTTGAGGTCGAGGTTGGCTGGCCGGTAGACTTCACCAATCGACTGGAGATCTATACTGCCACCGACCTTGTTGCTGGAGACTGGCAGATTGCCTTGAGTAATATCAGTACCGTTGGCTCTTCCAGTTACGTGTGGGAAGATACGAATACAAATCTGCCGCAATGCATGTATGCCGCAGGCAATGCGGATATTGATACAGATGGCGATGGCATCCCGGATGCCCGTGAAAAATATCTTTACAAGACGAATCCTGATTTGGCGGATACGGATGGGGACGGAGTCAACGATGGCGATGAAATTGCCAACGGCACCAATCCTCTACAGGCGGATAGCGATGGGGACGGTCTCCACGACGGCATCGAAAACGCTCTGGCGACCTCCGTTCAGACCAACGGTTCTGGGGGCGTGCTGGTGATTGTTCCCGACACAGGTTGGTACCACGCCATTGATCCGGATTTGGATCTGGTCTATCTGGGGGGTGAATAAATGAAGCGTATCATTCAATTTTTACCGCTAGTCGTATGCATTGGCGGTTTGGCGATTATTGTGATGGCTATACTGGAGCATCGGGAAAAGAAACAGGACATCGCTATTGTTGAGCTACCAAAACCCATGACTGCGGTTGCACCTGATTCCGAGCACTATACCACGCAAGATCAGAAACTGGTTCAGCAGGTGTTCGATCACCCGAAAACGCTGGATAGTGCTGATACCAGCAAAAATTCTATTGTGGATGAAACCACTGTACCTTCATCAACCTCCTTGGTGAGCAGTCAATTCAAAGGAACCGGGATTCATGGTGAGCCTCAGGATATCAATCGAATTCAGGCCACCACATCCCACTTTGATGGTTTCGCATCTCTTCGAACAGATGCCGTGCGCAATCCCGATTCGCAGCAGAATCAAGCCACGGTAAAAAGCATCATGGGAAAACGCCAGCGTCGAGTGAGTCAGTTGGGCTTGGATTAATTTTGGAAGAGCGGGAACAACGCAATAACTATGTTTTTTTACGGGATTTAATCGGATGAATATACAAGCAAACGCAAGAATCAAATTTGTCGGGGTAATTTTCATAACCATGCTGGCCACCCAATGGGTTTCAGCCCAAGGTATTCCAAACCCAGAACCTCCTCCCTATGAACCACAGGTGCTAGTGGGCCAGCTTTCCGGCGATGCCAATGTGGATAATACGGGGGCAGCTTCATACAACCTATCGTTAACGGTTCCTCCGGGAACGGCAGGGGTGCAGCCGACACTTGGCATCGCCTATAACAGCCGCGCCGGGAACGGTGCCATGGGGGTTGGTTTCTCGCTAAGCGGGGTTTCGTCGATTGCCCGTATGGCTCCAAATCGCGAGTATGAGGGTTTTGTCGGGGGAGTTGAATTTAACGATGATGACCGTCTGGTGCTGGATGGGCAGCGGCTACTGTTGGTATCAACAAATACTGCCTTGTATGGAACGGATGGTTCGGAATACCGCACCGAAATCGAGAGTTTTCAGCGGGTGGTGTTGCACGGCGATATGAATTCTTCCAATGCATGGTTTGAAGTGCGCACCAAATCCGGGTTGATCTATGAATACGGCAAGACCTCGGACTCATTTGTGGAACCATCCAACCGGTCAGAAGCCATTACATGGGCAGTGAACCGTATTTCGGACACGGCGGGAAACTACATGAACTTCGTTTATGATGAGGATGTCGCCAATGGAGAGCATCTGCTAGAGAGCATTGAATATACGGGTAACACAAACGCAACTCCGGAACTTGTTCCTTATAACACCGTGGAATTTGTGTATACCAATCGCACCGACACCAGCTTTCGGTATCATGAAGGCGTTCGTTTTAACACCACCAAGAGACTCCAGCGCGTTGAGTTTCATGTGGAGGGTGCTTTAGCCCATGAATACCGGTTTGACTATATTTATGGCGAAACTGGCCTAAGCCAGCTCAGCTCCATCAAACAGTTTTTTGCCAATGGCGACTCGGTTCCTTCAACTGGCTTTGAGTGGACGGATGTGGATGGCTCTGCCGGGTTTGTTACGAACTCGGCCTTTGCACCACCCGTGGAGATTGCCGGTGCCGACGGCAAGGACAAAGGGGTGCGCTTCATGGATCTAAACGGCGACGGCCTGACTGATCTAGTGTACCACAACGGTACGACTGGTGGTGCCTATATCAATACCGGAAGCGGCTGGAGTTCGGCTCCGGACTATGCTCCCTCCTTCGGATTTATGGATGAAGGGAAGAAGGATCGCATAACTTTTTCCGACATCAACGGTGACGGATTGCCGGACATGTTCTATCACCACGTGAACGGATCGACCACGCAGAGCGGAGCCTATCTGAACACGGGAAGCGGCTGGTCAACCACTTCATCTACAGAATTTGTGCCGCCAATGAATATTTCGTCAGAGGGAGAGGAGTATACCGGTGTGGAATTGGTGGATTTCAATGCCGATGGCATTCCTGACCTTTTTTACCACCGCATAAGAACCGCCCCTCAGGACGATGTTGTATATCTGGGAACGACGAATGGTTGGGTTTCGAGTTCCGCCTACACCCCGCCTGGCATTATTCTGCCGGGCGATGGCGGCGTGGATGGTGGCTCCCGCTTTTTAGATCTTGATGGGAATCGGAGTGTTGACGAGTTATATGCGTGTGACAGCTGGTATGCGTTTCCTCGGCAGGCCAATATATACGCGCCTTGGAACATTTCGATTGGAGGAGCATACAACCCTCCATATAAGTTTGTTGATGATGCCGACAACTCTACTGGAGTACAACTTGTCGATGTGAACGGCGACGGGCTACCGGATTTTCTGTACCACCACAAACTGGCCAGCGGAACGGTTACTAACGGAGCGTATCTCAATACGGGAACAGGCTGGGCTACCAGTTCAGATACAAACTTTGTTCCTCCAATTGTTTTGAAGCAGGACAATGCCGCAGCAAAGGGTGTGCAGTTCCTTGATGTGAACGGCGACGGACTTGTCGATATCGTTCGCAATGACTCCAGTAGCGCGGATGCGTGGATCAACACCGGCACAGGCTGGCAGCAGGACAACCGCTATGCGCCACCGAATCCGATTGTGGCAACTGACGGCAAGGATAAGGGCTCACGGTTTATCGATGTCAATGGAGACGGATTACTTGACCTGATTGCCCGCAGCGGATCGTCCCAGAATGCTTGGATAAACCAAAGCCGCCAGCCGATGCTGAAAAAAATCACTGCGGGGATGCGCGATGGCGGGGCGTATACCAGCACAACGGAACTGTACTACCGTCCTCTTACAGACACCGATGTCTATACCAAAGGCACGGGCGCGGAATTTCCGTCCTACGACATTCAGGGGCCGATGCAGGTGGTTTCCGAAATGGCAAAGGATAATGGTTTCGGCGAAAAATACTGGTCGATGTATACCTACGCCAATGGGCGCAGCCACCGCGACCGGGGCTTCCTCGGTTTCCAGATCTTCGAATCCTATGATCCCCAGACTAAAATTTCGCAGGTTGAATATCTGGCCCACGACTTTCCGCTGACGGGAGCGCAGCTGAAAACCGAAACGCGCTACATTCCCGATCCGGTCAATGATCCGGAGGGCCAATTGCTTAAGGAGGTGGATAACCACTGGCTTTACCATTTGGTTTGGACCGGTGAATACATGTCCTACTATCCAAACTTCCACTATGCCGCCAAATCCGTTGAAAGGAAGTGGGAGCTGGGCAATACCAACGATGTGGTTTCAGCCGTCACCACCTACAACTGGTTTGATGGGCAGGACACTACTGCGGATATACCCAACCTCGTGCAATACACTAACAGCTTCCCGATTGAAATATGGTATGGGGATATCACCAAGATTTCCATCGATTATGGCGATGGTGCCAAGCAGATCACCAAAAGCACCTACTTGGCCGATCACGCAAATTGGCTGCTGGGCCGTCTAAATCAATCGACTGTGACCCATAGCCTGACGGGCAAGGTCGATATTGTACGCAACTCGACATTCGACTACTACAATGGTACTGGCCTGTTGCGCTGGGAAGCAATAGAACCTACCAGCGATAAATGGCTTCAGACGACCTATGACTACGGTGCTTTCGGAAACATTACCAATAAAACGGTAGCCGGTGCTGACATTGTCTCCCGTGTTCCTCAGCGGACAAAATATGATTCCAAGGGACGCTTTGTGGTGGAATCGAAAAATGCTCTCAATCATACTGAAACAATGATCACCGATCCGGTTACTGGTCTGGTCGAATCCCGTACCGGACCCAATGGCCTGACCACGACTTGGAAATATGACTCGCTGGGTCGCCCAACGCTCGAAACCCGCGCCGATACTACATCCACAACAACAACCTATGCTTGGGACAGCGGCGTAACACTCAGCGCCCCGGTTGCTTCTGGAGGAACCAATGTGGTGATGGAGTCGGCGTGGTCCGTCACCTCGCAGTCCAGCGGAACCGCACCGACCAAGGTTTATTATGATCGGCACGGGCGTGAAATCCGAACAGTGGCGGAAGCTCCCGATGGAAGAACGATTCATCAGGACACGGGATACAATAGCATTGGCCAAACCGTTTCCGTTAGTGATCCTTACTTTACGGGCGGCACACCGATCTTCGGCTATACACAATATGACGAACTCGGCAGGCCACAGCTCGTCACCGCTCCCGATGGAACCAAAATGGCCTACGGATATGCCGGTCTTGTTTCCAGCGTAACAAACAATTTCGGTGCCGTGGATGGTGCTACGGAATCGCGCAATCAGATCACCACCACCCATAAGAATGCCAAGGGCGAAACACTCAAGGTGGTCGACAACCTTGGCTATAAAATCCGTTACGATTACGACGCCTCCGGAAACCTCGTGAAAACCATTGATGAGGAAAGCAATGAAACGGTGATGGAATATGACATCCGGGGCAATAAGTTCCGACAGGACGATCCTGACATGGGCGAATGGTTCTATGTCCACAACGCCCTCGGAGAACTGGTGGAACAAACAAATGCCAACATGCAGGTTACCTCCATGGAGTACGATTCGCTGGGCCGCATGACCAAGCGCATCGCTCCCGAAGGAACCGCCGAGTGGATCTTTGATGGGGATGGCGAGGGATGCTGGCTCGGAGCATTGCGGCGTGAAACATTGTCTGATGCCTCCGGGACCAATACGGTTTACCAGCGCACTCACGGGTACGATTCGCTGGGCCGCCCGCTGCTCAGCCTCTACAGTGTCGACAACAAGTGGTACTACACTTGTAACACCTATGATGAATACAGCCGCGTGAAATCAACCTATCGCTTCTGGCGGCCAAAGGATCTCCAAGGACCGGAACACAACCTGAGCCATGTCTGGAACTCGTTTGAAAGCATCAATGCTTACAATGAACGCGGAGCTATCACACAGGTAACAGATGGTTCGGGCCATGTATGGTGGGAGATCGACGAAACCGACTTTGATGCAAAAGGGCATCTGCTCGCATACACCTACGGTAACGGAGTCGAAACCTCCAACACCTACGACCCATTGACCGGATTCCTGACCCAGTCCGAAGCCAAAAGCGAGGGAGCCATCGCGAACGACATCATGTCCATGGGCTACACTTTTGACAGGCTCGGAAACCTGACGCAGCGGCGTGACTACCGTCACGGCACTCCCTGCCTACAGGAGGACATGACCTACGACAAGCTCAACCGCCTGAGAACCGCCACGGTTGGAAGCACGGTTTCAGAAACCACCTATAATGCGATCGGCAACATCCAAACCAAAACCGGCGTTTCCGGAACTTACCAGTATGGCGAAGGCAGCGCTGGTCCGCATGCCGTCTCACTCGCCGACGGTGTAACCTACACCTATGATAATTGCGGAAACATGCTGGGCAGGTACGTCGGCGGAACCAACATCAGCTCCACCGCCTGGACCTCCTTCAACAAGCCTTCGACCATGTATAATGGCTTCGATGGTTCGGAGTTTACCTACGATGCCAACCACAGCCGCATCACTCACATCACCTTCGAAGACGGCAGCGGAACCAAGAAGCTTTATCTCGACGGTTTTGAACAGGAAGAGGAGCTGAATGGCGACCAGTTTGATCGCGCCAACTGGCAGTGGGAACACAAGAAAACCCGCGTTTTTGTATCCACCCCCACCGGCGTGGTCGGTATTCACGTGCAGGATGCCTTCGACAATGTGACGCGGAAATATCTCCACAAGGACCACCTCGGTTCCATTGTAGCCGTCAGCGGGGATCCTCTCACCGGGAACATTGCGCCGCTCTTGGCTGAATACAGCTTCGACGCCTGGGGCAAACGTCGGAACGCCTCTACATGGCAGGCGGCGGTGATTAATACGTCATCTCTCGAGACGGATCGCGGCTACACCGGCCATGAAATGCTTGACCACCTCGGACTCGTTCACATGAATGGACGAATCTATGATTCGAATTTGGGACGGTTCCTCTCTGCCGACCCGGTTGTGCAGGCTCCCAGCGATCTACAAAGCTACAATCGCTACTCCTATGTACGCAACAATCCGCTTTCGAACATCGACCCTTCCGGTTATTCGTGGCTTAGTAAAACATGGAAAAAAGTAAAAAGATTTGTAAAAAAGTACTGGAAGGCAATCGTCGTTACCGTTGTTGCTGTAGTAGTCACCTTCTTGACACTGGGATTAGCCACCCCTCTCGTGGGTGGCATTGTTTCCGGGGTGTGGGGAAGTGTCATAACCGGGGCAATAGCCGGGGCGGCGGGGGGATTCGCCGCCGGGTTTAGCGGAACGTTATTATACGGGGGCAGTTTATCGGATGCCTTTGAGAACGGCTTGACTGGGGCTTTATGGGGAGGTGTGTCTGGTGCCATTGCGGGAGGCGTTGGCTATTATGCGAAGCTTTATGATTGGACGGCCAAGGCTAAAGCTCTTGCCCATGGATTGCGTGGCGGCGTTGTTTCGCTTGCAAAGGGAGATTCGGTAGAAGCCGGATTCCTTTCAGGGTTTGGTGGAGGTTTCTTCCAGGGTGGTGGTGCAGCGGCTCTGATTGGAGCTTCCCTTGTTGGAGGAACAGCATCGGTGCTTGCGGGTGGCAAATTTGAAAATGGTGCGATTACCGCAGCTATGGGGGTGATCGCGGCAGGTATAGCCGGGGCTATGGTCAGAGGAGGAGCTAGGCCAATGGGAGCTGCAGGCCCTCAATCTTCCAGTATTAAGTGGGGCAATCCATTCTCAAAAGACTCATGGAATCTCGAGCCTATAAGAAATGCGTGGAGCCAGATTAAGATTGGAGCCGGATATATAACGGGTGGAGCTCGAAAAATTCATGATTGGTGGTGGGATGTAGATGGCAATCGCGTTCGTTATCCTGTTGGACCCGGAGAGATAAGAGCTGCACCCAATTATGGGAAAGCCCATATGTATCTCAACGGACCCGCCATTGGACTCCCTGTGCGCAATCCGGATTTTGTAAATTTTCATGGAGATGTTAATTCTGTTGCCACAGTAACCATATTGGGGGGGGCATACGGGGGAAGAGCAATCATTATGGGCGCAATGCTCAATCCTGATGCTGCTGCAAGGGCAACTCAATTTATTCAGGGATATGGTATGCCTCCAAGTCAGCCCGCCTCTTGGGCCGAAGCCGCAGGAATGGGAGCAGCTGGTTATCAAACTTGGAAGGAAAATCAATAAATGGATTTTCTGGGTCCAAAATTTTGTGGCGCGGTGTTTATATTGGGTGGAATCGTGACGGTCATTCGAGGAGAAGGAGGATTAACCCTGTATGGAAGTGCAGAAGGAATGATGGCACGTGTTGGTGGCGTAATAATGATTATCTTTGGCATCATGGCGTATCGGTTCGGGATGAAAAAAAAGAAATAGGATGCTTACACGGGATACTACTCTCAACCTAATAGAAGCAAAACCTACCATCCTAAAGGTGGATAAAATGATGAAAGCATTAAGGTTCATCTTCCTCTCAACCCTATTCGTAATACTTGGATTTCTTGCCGGAACATTCCTTCAACCTGCATTTGTAGTCAAAGGCTACGGCTGGAGTCCAAGTTGCCATCAGCATGCGTATTCACCAGAAGAAGTTCATAGTATTAACGAAATGATCATTCAAGATGGGTTGGAGCATGCTTGTGTTGTTCCTTATGCAAATGGACGTGTAAGAGTAGTTATTTATGAATTTATTCCATGGAAGAAAGATCGTATTGACGAGAAGTACGAGATCGTTCGTAGTTATCTACCGCCATGCGAACATCTAAGAAACTCACCAGTGTATAAATAGAAGGGATATGATGAGAAAATTAATAATTATGGGAATAATGGTGGCAACCCTAAGCGGCTGTGCAACTAAAACGATTCCATTGACTGCAAGCGTCGGAAGCGCATACAGAGGAAAGAGTATTACTTACGCTGTGCATGAAACGCCTGATTTTTCTGCTATGACCGCAGACAAGGCTATGTTTGGCGGCCTCGGTGGCGTTGCCATGGTGAGCAAAGGGAACAAGATCATCAAGGAAAACGAAGTTCCAGATCCGGCAATAACCATCGGAGCAACTTTATCTCAGGAATTGGCTACTAAATATGGTTTGATGGTCAAATCGCCCAGCAAGAGGACTGCCTCCAAAAAGGTGGCCGACCTTTCATCCGATTACAACGATGTCGACCTTGTATTGGATGTGCGAACCTTCAACTGGAGTTTTTCTTATCTTCCAATGGATTGGGATAACTATCGAATTCTGTACGTTTCCAAACTCAAATTAATCGATACGAAAAAGCAAACGGTGCTGGCTTCAGGAACCTTTAAGTATGATTCGAGCGATAGCGGCATACACCCCTCTTACGGACAACTAATGAACAATAAAGCTGAGGGACTGAAAAAGGAGCTCAAGAGAGCCGAAGCCAAATGTATTGCTGACTTCAAGGAACGAATCCTCTAGAAACTGGGAACAATGATGATCGGGAAGAGTATGAGACAGATGTATAAAGTTATTGTTGATATGGCTTTAATCGGATTAATAGCTTCGGTGCAAGCGGAGCAGGTCACGTCCGGAAAAGAAAAAAGTTTTTCGATACGGACCTCTATTGGGAGTGCTCCGGGCTTGGATGAGGGAGAGATGCTGGGGCTGGATTTTCCTATTGATGCGGATACGGGCTCCCAGCTGGAGGTCTTGGCCGTGAAGCGGTTTTGGAGCAAAAATACTCCGTCGCTTGGAGGCTTATTGGGCGGCGGAATTTTTTATGCGAATAATAGCGGTACAGATGCCGATCCTGACCCATCAGCGAATGATACCTTTGAGCTTTCTGCATTCGGAGTTGTCGGTGAAGCGGGTGTTGCTCTAAAGCTTGGGCGATATGTTGTCCTCGAAACCGCACCCTATCTTGGTGCCGGGGGAGCAAACGTCGAAATCACAGGTTTTTCGGATGGTACCGCTCCTTATTTTATGTA
>CAZWZW010000026.1:0-25872 GCA_964639125.1 uncultured Verrucomicrobiota bacterium | reverse complement strand
CGGGTTGACGAACAGATCCTGTTTCACCAAAAGCAGGAATTTATAAAAAAAGCCCCGGAGATTCCGGGGCTTCCTGGAAAAATAGGATTTATTAACTATTAGTATCCAAGAGAATCTTTTGTGATTGTGCTGCCGGGAGTCAGGGCTTCTACGGTTGCCTTTGTTGCGGTCTGATTTCCGACATCTAGTGAGCTTACGGAGCCGCCTTTGATGTAATTCCAAACATTGGTTCCAACTTGAGCGGTCTCTGCTGCAGCAGTTTCCATTGCCCATTCCTGAATGGCTGCATCTACAATACGGGCATTGTTGACTTTTGATTTTTCAATCGAATTAGCGCGTGCCTTTGTGAAGGACGGAATACCGATTGCGGCGAGCAGGCCAATGATGGCGACTACGATCATGATTTCTACGAGGGTGAATCCCTTTTTATTCATTTTCTTCATTTTTTATCTCCTGGATCTCTATTTCTATATGTGGGGTATATGTATTTCTTTGTCTGCTTGAGCTCTCCTCGGTTATCGTTCAGACGGTCTCCAATATAGCAATGCACGTGCCATCTATTCCTGATTTCGCTATTGGCGCAGAAAAAGAGGTGGCCTGATTCTGGTATAGGAAGAAGGAAAGGCCTGAAAATAAAGGCTCGGAGGTAGATTTCTGTCGATATTATTTTTTTAAGGGCATAGAAGTACCCGGTTTGAACTTGGAGTACTTTATATCCATTTATTGAGAATGAGAGACGGTTGAAATTGGGAATTCTCGGAATTATGGGGCTTCTTTCGTCTCGGAAGGCTATGTCTGAGGCATTTCAGATTTCGAATATCGCGTGGAGGGACGACCTCCGTGTCGTCCTGACGGAAGAGCGGAGTAGAATCCCGGCTTGCGTATTAGGATGACACGGAAGTCGTCCCTCCAATTAGAGCATGCAAAAATTCAAACGCGGTGTGGAGCAGGCGAGACGCCTGCGATACATTGCCGAGATAGCGGCGAAACGAGTTGTACCGCAGGCGTCTCGCCTGCCCTTTTAGTGTGAATCCAAAAAAAAGCGCCCTGTGCGGGGCGCTTTTCGTCAGACCAATATGTTGTTGCTTATCCCTCTGTATTTGCTTCGGGAAGCTTGCGGTAGAGAGTCGCCAGACTGATATCCAGTTCCTTGGCCGCTTTAACCTTGTCGCCACCCATGGTATCGATGACGGTTTTGAGGTATTCCTTTTCTTTCGCCCGCAGGAATGCTTTAAGGGATTTTCCCTTTTCAAATTCACTGGTAAACGAGGCCCCTTGGGCACCGGGATTTTCCTCATAGGATACAATCAGTTTTGACGGCAGGGTTTCTTTGGTGATTTTTCCGTCTTCGAGGAAGGTAAGGCAGTGCTGAATTACATTTTGCAGTTCACGTACATTTCCTGGCCAGCTGTAGTTTTGCAGGATGGAAAGGACGGCGTTGTCCATCGTAGGAAACTCTCCGCCTTCCATTTCCAGAGAAATAAAGTGCTGCGCTAAAGGGAGAATGTCGGCCGGACGTTGCTTTAGCGGGGGGATATCGATTGAAATCACGCTGAGGCGGTAGAAAAGGTCTTCGCGGAAGGTACCTTCCTTAACCATGTTTTCAAGGCTTTGGTTGGTGGCTGCAAGGATGCGCACATCCACATCGAATTCTTCGGTGCCGCCGACTTTGCGGATTTTCTTGTTTTGGATCGCTCGCAACAGTTTGGACTGCAGGTCAAGCGGGATGGAGTTTACTTCGTCGAGAAACAACGTTCCGCCCTTGGAGGCTTCGAACAGGCCTTCCTTGTTGGCGTTGGCTCCGGTAAAGGCTCCTTTTACATGACCAAAAAGTTCGGACTCGATCAGTGTTGCCGGCAGTGCTGCGCAGTTGACCGGAATGAACGGACCATCCGAGCGGGCGCTGAAAGCGTGAATGGCTTCGGCAACGATTTCTTTCCCCGTTCCGCTTTCCCCCGTAATCATGATGGTGGTTTTGGTCGGAGCGACCCGTTTGATCATTTCGCAGACGTTCACCATCTGCTCGCTTTCCGCGACGATATTACCGAAATATTTTTTAGCTTCGAGATGAGGAGTTCCACTGATCTGCTCGGCGATGGATCGCTGATATTCCAGAGCGCGCCGCACGGTTTCGAGCAGTTCGTCAATTTTGAACGGCTTGGGGATATAGTCGAAGGCCCCTTCTTTCATGGCTTCGACTGCCGTCGCGACCGTGGCGTAGGCTGTGAGCATGATTGCCCCGACATGAGGGCGCAGTTGACGCGTGTTCCGGAGCAGCTGCATGCCGTCGACCGGTTCCATTTTTATATCGGACACGAGCAGGTCAAAATGCTCTGATTTCAGTAATTTTTCTGCAACGCTTCCATTTTCGGCGAGCTGTATTTCATAGCCCTTCGAAAGCAAAATTTTATTCAACAAACTGAGAATTGTGGGATCGTCGTCCGCAATCAGAATCTTGGCCATGTGTAAAACCTCTTCCTACTGTATTCAGATGGCCTATATAACCCTGATTTTCATCGATAGAGTCAAGCTTAATGATTGAGAGAAGATCTTTCGGGGAGAATTCAGCAAAATCGAGGAAGTTTTGAATGACTTTATCGAGCTGGTGGGAAGCATCGTCGATATGATTGAAGAGTTCTTCACGGTCGCGCCGGCGCGGACTATTGGGCAGCCAGTCGGCGGATGTGGCCCGTTCCTCATAATGTTTGAGAAGCTGAACCGATGCGGAGAGCGATGTGAGCGGTGTGCGGATTTCGTGGGCCATTTCTCCCGCCAGTTCCGTTGCCGCCGTGATTCGTTCAACTTGATCGAGCTGGGCCTCGACTTTCAAGGGATGTGAAATGTCGAAGAAGGTGACCATCGTGACATCCTGCACTTCATTTTTCCGTCCATCCGAACCCTGCAGGGCTGTTGCCAGCAGTCTTAGGTCCGCAACGCGATAGGAAACAGGAATCGGGGGTTCGTCGTTTCGCATCAGGTAGGTGCTGGGCCCGTATGATTCAGGGATGGGGGCGGGACCATCGATACAGAGCTCGGAAAACCGGGTTCCTGCCAGGTTCGGTGACTGCTTGTTAAATAGCTCGCAAGCGGGCTGATTACCCAAGAGAATCTTGCCAGCGACATCCAGCAGCAGAATGGGGTGCGGATTGTTCCATAGCAGATCGTGGGTGGTGTTGTATAAATCCTGTTCGTGATTTGCGATATAGTCGCAAGCTTTTGCAACATACATGCTGGCTACACCAAAAAGGGCAAAGATGATCACGCGCATAAATACTGCGAGATAACTGATCTCCGACTGCTGAATAGCACCCGCCGGCAGGCATTGTACAAGTATCTCCTGCGAAAGAAGCGTGATCAGCAGTACATAGAGGACAATGCTTAGTGCTGTTATCTGGGCCGCCACTTTCGGGGTTACGATAATGCCGGCGGAAAGAATGACGAGCGGATACAGAAGCGTAAGATCACTTTGCGCTCCCCCTGTATAGTAAACCAGTCCGGTAACCAGAACCACATCGACCAAAAACTGGAGGGGAGCAAATCGGGATGTGTTCAGTTTGCTACGCAACCACAGGGAGTAGGGAATGGTGACCGTGAATGCCACGCCCATGAAGGCATAGAACGCGATGTTGTCCTTGGGCATTAAAAATGACAGCAGAACGAGCATCCAAAGGAATCCGAGACGAATCAACAGGATGGATGCGAGTTCTGTAGGGGTTGTGCTTTTGGTTTTTACCATTGGTTTTGGCTCCGTTCTCTACATTACAATTGAGCTCATTTTGAAAATCGGAAGGAACATGGCGACCACGATCGTTCCGATGATCGCGCCAATAAATACCATCAGCAGAGGTTCAATCATGGAGGTCAGTCCCGACAGCATGGTTTCGACCTCGTTCTCGTAGAACTCCGAAACCTTATCCATCATCTCCTCGACCTGACCTGTTTTTTCGCCGGCAGACAGCATATGAACCAACATGCGCGGATAGAATTTGTTACCTTCCAGCGCAGTTGAAAGAGGCTGTCCTTCTTCAATCGTTTTACGTGCGTCGAACAGCGAGTCGCCGATCACCCGGTTCCCGGTGGCCAGCCCAACAATTTCGAGCGATTCAATAATTTGTACCCCGCTGTGCAACAGCTGGGAAAAGGTCGAGGCAAACCGGCTGACCGCCACCTTGGTGGCCAACTCTCCCAGAATGGGAAACTTGAGCTTGATCTCGTCGACACGATATTGGCCCTTGTCGGTCTTATAGTAGTATTTAAAGCCGTAGACCAGCGAGGCAATGAGAATCACAAAAAGATACCAGTAGCTCTTGAGGATGCCGCTCAGGTCAAGCAGACCCTGGGTCAGCTTCGGTAGATCCGAGCCGAAGTCGGCGAACATTTCGGCAAAAACCGGCACCACAAACATGATGAGGGCGGTGGCCAGACCCAGCGAAACGATAATGACGACGGTCGGATACATCATGGAAGATTTAACCTTGGCTCGCATTTTGTTGCTGGATTCGAGGAACGTAGCAACACGCGAGCAGGTATCCGGCAGGATGCCGCCGACTTCGCCGGCGCGCATCATACTGATATACAGATCGTCGAAGATGGAGGGATAGTAGGCGAGTGCGTCCGAATACATGGACCCGCCTTCGACGCGTGTGCGTATTCCATGGATAATCGTCTTGAAGTTTTTGTCGTCGGTCTGTTGCTCCATGGCGCTCAGCGTTTGTACGAGTGGCATGCCGGCAGAAAGCATGGCCGAGATTTGTCGCGTGAAGACCGGCAGCTCTTTCAGTCGTATTTTACGTGCCCCCCGAACCAGCGGCATGGCTCCTTTTTCTGCTGTTTGTTTCTTCGGCATGATCGTCCTTTATTATTCGCTGGTTACACGCATGATTTCTTCGATACTCGTCAGGCCTTCGCGCAGCCGCTCCAGTCCTGCTTCCCGAAGGGTTCGCATGCCGTTTTCAATGGCGATTTTTGCGATGGCATCGGCTTCGGGGCTATTCAGAATCGTTTGGCGAATCATGTCGTTGACGAGCAGGATTTCCATGAGGGCGCCGCGACCCTTGTAGCCAATGCCGTTGCATTTTGGGCAGCCGTTCTTTTGATAAAACTGAACCCCCTCAAGCAATTTCGGGTCGATACGGCTGGTTTTGAGCGCCTCCGTTGGAACGGCGATCTCTTTTTTGCACACCGGGCAGAGCTTTCGGTAAAGGCGCTGGGCCTGAGTGAGCAAAACGGATGACGCGAGCATGAAGGGTTCGATGCCCATATCGGTCAGGCGGGCAATGGCACCGGCCGCATTGTTTGTGTGCAGGGTGCTCAGTACCATATGGCCCGTCAGGGCGGCCTCTACAGCGATCGTAGCCGTTTCGGCATCGCGGATTTCACCCACCATGACCACATCCGGGTCCTGCCGGAGAATGGAGCGCAGAGCGGATGCAAAGGAGAGGCCGACCATGGGGTTGATCTGAACCTGATTCACTCCTTCAAGCTGATACTCCACCGGGTTTTCGGTCGTAATAATATTGGTCTCGGTATCGTTCAATTCCTGCAGGGCAGAATATAGCGTCGTCGTTTTCCCGCTACCGGTCGGGCCGGTTACGAGAATCATTCCATACGGTTGAGCCAAGGCATAGGTGAAATTTTCATGCGACAGCGTATCAAGACCCAGGGCTTCGAGGCTGGGAGCCAGGGCCGTTTTGTCGAGAATACGCATAACCACCTTCTCCCCATGTACGGTGGGAAGAATACTGACACGCACATCGACTTCCTTGCCCATTGCTTTGATTTTAAAGCGTCCATCCTGTGGTATCCGGCGTTCGGCAATATCGAGGTTCGACATAATCTTCAGGCGGGAGATGATGGCGTTTTGCAGGTTCTTGGGCGGGTTGGACGATTCGTAGAGAACTCCGTCGATGCGGTTGCGCAGCCGGACTCTTTTTTCCATCGGCTCGATGTGGATATCGCTGGCATGTTTCCGAAGCGCTTCAATCAGGATGGAGTTTACAATCCGGATGACCGGGGCTTCGCCGGCGTTTTCGAGCACCTCTCCAAGATCGGCTTCTTCGAGCATTTCCTGGCCGACCTCGACTTCACCTTCCTCCGCCATGTCTTTGAGGATATCTTCCAGTGCCTGGGGCTGCTCGTCGGAGCCATCCGTGATGGCATCTTCAATTTCGTCTTCGAGTGCGATGAGGGGGACGAGCTCAAGCCCGGTGGTCGAGGCAATGGTGTCGCGTCCAACAATATTAAACGGATCGGCCATGGCGACCGTAAGGCGAGAACCCATCCTGCAAATGGGCACCGCCATATATTCGATCCACTTGTCCTTTGGCATCAGCTCGATCAGGCTTGTGTCGGCGGTAAAGTTGGCAAGGGAAATGGGCCGGATTTCCAAATAATCGGCCGTTGCAAGTACAAGATCAATATCCGAGACCACCCCCTGTTGTTTGAGCAATTGCTCCATAGGGATATTCGAGGAGACCGATTCCTTCTCCGCTTTCTTAAAGATGTCTGCTTCAATTGGACGTATGCTCTTCAGGCAGTCCATCAAGCTTTTGCTGGCTGTTGTCATAAATACTCTTCCTATTGACTTCAACGAGTCGAACCCTCTACCAGCATTACTTGTGCCTACCCGCTGCAAAAGGAGGATCATGTGCGGCCAAATTTACAAATATTGGATTTGCGATGCGGGGGGAGGGGGGACGAAAATATTTTCGGGGCGATGGTGGGTTGCTTCGGGTTGACAGGGAAGTGGCCTGCATATTGCTAGTGTCCTTTCATCAAAGATAAAGCTGTTTCAACGACAGGATACTAGTTTGGTCAGCGATTTTTTTAGGAGATGAATATGGCGGATGAACAGCCACTAAATGGTGATTTGGCGGACAGCATTGCCATGCTGGAGCAGATCCTTGAGGTGATGCCTCAGGACATTGATGCACTCAAGACATTGTATAACGCCTATAGCCGCTGCGGAGAGCAAGATCGGGCTTTTGAATATCTACACCGGATGGTGGATGTGGTGGCGGTTAATGGCGATACGGATTCAGTCGCCTTTATCCAGCAGGAGTTGTGCAAGTTTGAAGACTCCCGGCCTTCGGAGGCCGCTGCATGCAGTGCGCGGTTGCCGTCGCTGCCCGACTCGATCGACCCTTCACTGATCAGTCAGCATACCGTTACGATGTCGAACCTTGGTATGTCTGCACCCACTCCGGTCGATGCGGATATCAGCGAGGAACTTTCGCTGGCATGGCGGCTATATGAAGACAGCCAGTTGTCGCAGGAGGAATATTCAAGCGTGTTGCATGACTTGACGGAAGTTTCTTCGAAGGAACTGGAGGTTCCTGCCAGTGTTCTGCACGTTTTGAATGATCGCGGTTTCCCGCAGATGATCCGTGTGATGAATCATCTGGCCAGTCACTCCGGGGTGCCATATATCCCTTTGGCGCAGTTTGAACTAACGGAAGAAGTTGCTTCCTCCCTGCCGCTTGCCATGGCCGTGCATGGGGGCGCAATGCCTTTTGCCGAGTTTGGAGATGCGCTGCTTGTGGCGGTGCTCAATCCGTTCAATAACATGCTTGTAAACAAGGTCGAAAGTCTGAGCGGAAAGCGGTGCCGTACGTTTCTTGTGGCACCCGACGACTACGACGCGGCGCTTCGGAATATGCGTTCGCTGATCAAGTAGTCTTTCAGTGCTCGAATTCCGTCGTAAGGGTCTTTTGCTCACCTTGGCATTCCACGACAACATCATGTGCGTGAACTGCGATCAGTCTAACCTTACCCATCGATTGGTTTAGAAAAACCTGATTGCCATTGATGATGGCAAACCCATCAGTTCCATCGGAAGAACTGCCGAACCCGGTAAGTTTTAGTCGGGGCCATTTGATGTTGCCTTTTCTGCCGCTTTTGGGCGGCGGAGCGGGTTCCGTTAAATTTTCATGCTCAACTTGTGCGGTGGCTGGCGGGGTTTTTGCAACGTGAAGGGTGGAGGCATATCCTTTTCCGTGCTCCATCAAGCTGGAAAGATGAAGAGATGAACCCGCGGTTTCTTCCCCTTTTTTCCAAACGAAGTAAAGCATCGTTGCGCTGGTCGACAAGAGAGCGACAATCAATACAATCATGGCGGCCAGCACGCCCCAGGGCGACCGATGCCCCGGTTCGGCATTTTCGTTGTCTGGAAGGGTTGGGATGGCACTCAAATCACTCATGCTTTACTCCATAAACTCGCATCGTTTTCGAATCACAAGGCTGTATATCATTGATACTCAGCTTGTTTTTGGCAAGGGGGAAATTGATGGATCATTATGGTATGCTAAGTGCTAGTAGGTAAGACGCGCTCCAGATGGAGCCGGACGACGGAGAGGGGTAATTTGGGATGAACTCTGTCGCGAATATAGGAAGGAACCAATAATAAATGATCAAGAAGTCAATCACTGCCAACCGGTCTCGAAAGAGGTTTGTTGAGCTCATTGGAATAGACTTTTCCACGACGGCCACAAAGGTGGTTCGATTAAAGAAGATCAAGGGAGAGATTTCTCTTGTTGGAATGGATCTTTTGCCTGTCGTCGATTTAGGCTCGTCAAACCCATCGATCGAGTTGCCGCGCACGACAACGACTCATTATGGGTGTGTCGCCTATAGCGGGCTTTCTTCGGTCGTGCGGATGGTGAATGCCCCGTTGGCAACCGATCAGGAATCGATTCCCGATGCCAAGCTTCGGGAAATGCTTAATGTGGAAGATGATTTTCGCGTGTCGGCCACACTCGTCAGCCGGGGGGCAGGAAAGCTGGACTCCAGTTTTTTGGCGGCTGCCATTCCTCAGGCCGATGTTGATTGCATGCTCGGCCTTTTTTCTTCTGGATCCCCTGCGCTGGCCTCGGTTGAAGTGGCCGGGCTGGCATTTATTCCTGCCTTCCTCCATGCGCGGTGGGCCGAAGTGGAGAAGGAGTCGGTTTGCCTTCTGGATGCCGGTGAATCAGTAACCCATTTCGTGTTTCTCAATAAAGGGGCGGTTGGTCTGGTTGGAAAACTGAGTTTTGGAATGCGCTCTCTCCGTGAAAAATTAGCGCAGGATTTGGGGGTTGATGATGATCTGGCCGACAGCATACTGCGTGACCGCTCGATCAATATATCGACCTCCTTACAAGGTGTCATGGAGCCCTATCTGAAACAGCTCTCCATTTCCATGGACTTTCTAGAGCGGCATCAGGGAGGCCGGGTTTCGAAGATCTACGTCTCAGGCGGATTGAGTTTGCTTCCCAGCTGGTCGTCCGAAGTGGAGCGGATGATGAATGCCAAGGTTTTTCACTGGAGTCCACTGGAGAATATTCAATGTGCTCCTGATCTGCTGGCGGACGATCTCCGTGCGCAGGCCACCTGCTTCTCTGCCGCCATCGGCGCAGCCATTGGAGGGTTTGAAGAATAATGAACTATCCACGTGTCAATCTGCTCCATAAAAACGAACAGCGGTTTCAAGGAGCTGTTAGCCAAAAATTTATCCTGATCAGTGCGATTGCAACCCCTTTACTGGTGGTTTTTATTTTGGGAGGAATTCAGTTTGCCCGTTATAGCTGGGTGCAGTCAAATCTACGGACGAGTCGCGAAATCTGGAATAAACTCCAGCCTAGGATTTCCTTGTATCAGGAGGAGCGCAGGGGACTGGAAACCACTCGTCAGGCGCTTGATCTTTTCCAGGGATGGGACGATTCACGGGCCCCGTTTGATGCCCTTCTGTCCGATATTCAAAACGTTGTTCCCCCGGATATTCAATTTACACGGCTTTCACTCCGAAGCGCGAATGAGCGGGTGGTCTATAAGAACGTGGCGGAGCTAAATCTGAATTATAATTTAGTCATTCAAGGCCTTGCACACGGGGAACGGGCCGAGAATGAAGTGATTGGTTTTCGAAAAATCCTGCTGGGAAGTGAACAGGTTGAATCCATGTTTGAATCCGTGCGGCTCGCCTCCATGCGCAAACGACTCGGCGAGGGTGGAATCAGCATGCGCGAATTTACGTTGCAGGGTGAATCGCCGGAAGGAGGCGTGCAATGAGTCTCTCTGATTTAACCAAAGAACTGAAGCAGATGATTATTTTGGGCGCGCTCGGATCGGTTATTGTTGCGGTGTTGCTCTATTTCGGCATCCAGTTCAGCATTTCTTCGATCTCGGTGGCAAAAGAGGAGCTGGAAGATATCTCCCATAAAATCGAGAGGGCAGACCAGTCTCTGGAAAACAGGGACCGGACGGTCGTGGAGCTTGCTGAATCAATTGGGCGCCTAAAAGAATATCTGGAGCGTACGCCGCCGGAACGCAACTACTATTCATGGGCCACTGAAATCATTTATTCCATGGCTCGGGAATCCAGCATCGAGGTGGATGCCATTGATGAAGTTGGCTCGGCTGCACGGGCGAACAATGCGACGGCTATCGAACTGGACTCCTATTCGCTGCGTATAACGGCTCACGGCGGGTACGAAAGCATCAGGAATTTTCTAAAGCGTATCGAGATTGAGCAACCGCTGGTGCGGTTTACCGGGCTCGATATTAACAAGAGCCAGAAACCGGAAGTCCACGATGTGCTGCTTAATGTTGAGTGGCCGCTAAGCCTGGGCTCAATCTCTAGTGTGTGGGATTCCATAGAACAGAAACAGAAGGCGATTGGTTGCTACAAATCCGGGACTGAAAATTTGGATCTGTTGGAACCCCGAGCCGAGTTTGCGGGCGAAGCCATCGAGGGTGATCCAACCCCCGTTGTATCGGAAAAAGACGCAGCGTTGGACGTTGATGCCCCGATGAAATCTGCTGCGAATTCAATAAATGCGAATTCGGAGACCATGGTGGAGGTCATGGCATCAACGGATAGCATAAGTGAGAATTATTTCATCGGAAATGCAGATGATTTTGCAAAAAAAGAATTAATTCAGTTGAGCAGTCTACACCGTTCAATACAGGGAGCTTCTAATGGAATTTACTAGCATTTTGCGGGGTTTGAATATGCGGAGTGTTGTTGCCGGTTGCGTTATGTTGGCGAACCTTTCCTTGGGGATGAACTCATTTTCTGACTCCAGTCAGACGTCTGGTATAAATGATGCTCCAACTGAACCCGTTGCGATTAAACGTGATCCGTTTTGGCCGGTAGGCTATGTGCCCGAAAAAATCCGGAATGCGGAACAGGCCGAGGTTGATCTGGAACAGGAAAATCTCAAAGGAAACAACAACTGGGACCAAGCAATGAAACAAGTCGTCATTAATGGAGTCAGCAGCCGGGCCGGTAGCGAGGCGTATGCCGTGATCAATGGACAGATCAGGACGGTCGGCGACACCATTACTGTTAACTATCACCGCAACATCTACACGTGGGCAGTCGACCGCATTACAGTGCCTGGGTCGGTAAAGCTACGTCGTGTATCTGTGCAATAGAAATGAATTTCCAGACAGAAAGTAGGAAGGTGAAAGGAATGAGAACATACGTATTAAACCTCTTTATGGGTGCAATCTCGGCGGCGGTATTTGCCGCGTCGGCTACGGAAGCTCAAAGTAACAAGATTGCAGACGAGGATTTGTTGAATTTGCTGGAAGCGGTAAACGAAGTGGATACTGCATCGGTAACTCAGGAGGTGGTTGAAGCCGTTTCAACCGGAGGGGTGTCCGTGGTGGTTGAACCGCTGGTCGTTGCTGTTGAAACGGAGCCCGAAGACGAAGTTGTCGACCCGCTCTCGCGGGTGTTGGAATCCGTTCAGGAAGAAGAACAGCTGGCGGTCGAAGAGGACGCTGAAGTTGAAGAAACCGCAGTGGTTGATGACACCCCGGTCCAGGAGAATAAGGTGGACGATCTTGGGATGGAGTCGTATGACGAAGATACCGCAACGACCCTTGGAACCCTGATTTCCGTCCGCTTGAATAAAGTGGGGTTGGAAGAGGCTATTAACCTCTTTGCCCAGCTTTCCGGAGCAAATATTATTGTTCCTGAACTCACTGAAGCCGCGCAGATTTCTGTCAACCTCAAGGATGTCGAATGGCGCCCGGCGCTGCAGTCGATTCTTGATTCCTACAACTATGAACTCTACCAGCGCGTTTCCGGATCGAATGTATACAGTGTGCGCCGCCGTCCCGCCGGTGCTCCGGAACCTCAGGTCGTGGAAACCTTTAAGCTGAATTACGCCACGGTTCCCAACGCCGCCAAACTGATTGCCGAGCTGTTGCCGGCGGATGCCAAGGTTTCCGAGTTTGCTTCCCGCAACATGATTGTTGTGAAGAGCACGGAATCAAGCCTGAGCGAGGTGCGCGCGGTGCTCGATACCATCGATACCGTCCGCCAGCAGGTCTATATCGAATCCAAGTTTATGGAGCTGAGCGATGGTGCGCAGAAGGATCTCGGTATCGACTGGCAGGTGCTCCAGTCCTATAGCGCGGGCACCGTTGGTAGTTCGAAATATGATGTGAGCCAGGAAAAAAGCACCGAGCGAAAAAGCAATCGACTTTCCGATTTGACCGGCGTGCCATATCAGGAAGGAAGCTCTTTTGTTGAAACTGCAGCACCGGCCACTACCTCCGCTGTGCTTGAAGGGCTGACGCCTACGGTCGGCACGGTGAAGGGGGATACGACGAAAGAACTGTTGACCAGTGTGCTCAGTGCAGATCAATTTCGCCTTATGCTCAGTGCTTTGCAGGCAAACAGAGGGGTTAATATTGTCTCCAACCCCAAAATTATTGTGGCTAACGAAGAGCTTGCCAATATCTCAATTGTCACGAAGGAGCCCAACCTGAAACAGGAACGGCAGCAGACTGCCGGTGCCACCGGCGGGGCTTCCATTGATAATATTGTCTTTTCGCTGGATCCGCAGCAGCCGTTCTTTGAGTATGGGGTGAAATTGGATGTGATACCCTCAATCAACACCTCCAGTAATATTACGGTGAAGATCAATCCGGCATTGACCCGCAAGGAAGAGGACAAGGTGGCAGGGGATAACACCTATCCGGTCATCAGCGAGAAGAGTATTGAAACGGTCTTCAACCTGACTAGCGGCCAGACCGCGGCCATCGGTGGGCTGACCGAGGTTACCGAGAGCGATATCGAACGCAAGGTTCCGTTGCTCGGAAGCATTCCGTTGCTGGGTCGCTTCTTCTCATGGGAACAGACCATCAGCGGCCAGAATGAAACCATCATTTTCGTTACGGTTGGGTTGGCAAATACGCAGATGATTAAAACTGAAACCGGTTTGCCGGAAGATTCGGAACTCGCTCGTCGTCGGGTAATTATTGAACGTAATAAAAAGGTATTGCGTAGTCAGGGTCGTAGCTACTTTGAAGCTCAGGATGCTGAGAAACTGGATGATACCCTTAAGGCCATGCAGCAACAGGAAAACAACCGATTGGAGCGTCGCAATCTAGCCTTGCAAATCGAGGCGGAGAAGGCGGCGGAAAAAGCGGCTAAGAAGGCTGCCAAAGAAGCAGGAAATCAGGAGGAAATCGCTTCGTTGAATTAATTTAAACCATCTCCCAACCCTCCAGGCATTGGTCTTTGGCCTCTCTCCCTCCGTTCCAATGCCTGGAATTCTCCCCGAAGGGCTTCGGAGTCATCCGAGGCCCTTCATTTTTACCGCCGTATACTTCGCATGTTTTCATCGAAACTTGTTTTCGCGAACGAGGTCTCCCATAGTTTCGCCAGATGACAAATCGAAGAGGATGTAAAACTCGAATAATGGGAGAAAATCATGGAAACCAATAGTACAATAGGACTCGTGGCATCCGCCACTCAAGCCAGCGCCGACATCGTCGAAACTATTCAGGCACTGGCTGTGGAATATGGAATGAAGGTGCTTGGGGCGCTGGCGATTCTGATCATCGGGATCTGGATTGCGCGGCAGATCAAGAAACTGCTCATTAAACTCATGGAGCGAAGCAAGGTTGATCCCACATTGATTTCTTTTGTTGCCAGTCTGGCCTATGTGATTTTACAGGTATTCGTCATTGTGGCGGCACTGGAAAAACTCAACATAAAAACCACCTCCTTTGTGGCGGTTTTAGGCGCGGCCGGCCTCGCTGTTGGGTTGGCCTTGCAGGGCTCATTGTCCAATTTTGCGGCCGGTGTACTGATGATTATCTTCAAGCCGTTTAAGGTGAATGATGTGGTTGATGCCGGAGGCGTGTTGGGTACGGTGCGTGAAATCAGCATCTTTACAACCGTTATCGATACACTGGATAATCGGAAAACCATCGTTCCCAACTCAAAGTTGACGGCCGACAACATTACCAACTATTCCGCCAACCAGACCCGCCGTGTCGATCTTGTGGCAGGAATCAGCTATTCGGATGACATCGACAAAGCGCGTGCCGCCATTCAGGCCGCTCTGGGAGAGGTGAGCGGTATTCTTGAATCCCCGGCTCCAGACATCCTTGTTTCGGAAATGGCGGATAGCAGTGTAAACTTTTCCGTTCGCCCGTGGTGCCGTCCATCCGATTATTGGGGCGTATATTTTGGCGTCACCGAGGCGATCAAAAAATGCTTCGATGCGGAGGGCATTAGCATTCCATTCCCGCAGCGTGATGTGCATCTTTATGAACACAAGGAAGGCTGATTTCCAAAGTATGGAAATCGGACTTGTCCGCAGCCGCCGTGCCATGCAAACTGCGCGGCGGTTTTTTTATTGGAGTGTTTTTCGATGTATAAAAAAGTACATGAAGTGGATTGGGGAAACTGGGATCCGATCGAGCGGGCCACGTTGATGTTCGTCATTCAGGACGGTCGGATTTTGCTGATTCATAAGAAGCGCGGGTTTGGCAAAGGAAAGATCAATGGCCCCGGCGGAAAAATTGAGCCGGGTGAAACCCCGCGCGAGTGCGCCATCCGTGAAACGCAGGAGGAACTCTGCATTACGCCAATGGGGGTGGAGGCTGCCGGTTTGCTTCATTTCCAGTTTGTTGATGGTTATTCCATCCATGGCCACGTTTTTACCGCCACCGGTTTTGAGGGCGAGCCGACGGAAACCGACGAGGCTATTCCGCTGTGGTGTTCAGTGGATGACCTGCCATTTGACCGTATGTGGGAAGACGATTCCACCTGGATTCCACATATGCTGGAAGGGCGCACTTTTTCGGGGCGCTACATTTTTGATGGGGATCGTATGATCGATTCCGTTATTGACCTTTCATAGCTTTTCGCGGGGCATTTAGTCCTCAGGTGAAATCACATCTTATTGGGTGTTGTATTGTGGGTAGGGAAGAGTACTTTTCCGCCGAAGAGAGAAGGGATGTCATGAAATCATTTAATATTGCCGGTTGTTTGCTTGTGGCGGCTGTCTTATCGGGCTGTGCGTCGCCCTCTGTAACGGGGCCGCAAGGGCCACGCATTGTCTCTTCCGGGCGAGCAACGCAAGACGGTCAGTACGGCGAGATTGGTCTGCAATTTTCTACGGCAGGCGATTTTGTCGCCTTCTTTTCTCCAAGCCGTTGGCCATCACCGGTGGATACGGGCGGTCCTTTATCCTGGATCAATCCGTTGGCGTGGCAGGAAGATGCGGGACGTACCAGTAGAATTCTTTTTGGACAGGTTGCCTTGGTTGGCGGTGTGGTTGCGGCGGCCTCTGCCGATGTCGGAGGTTCCGGCTCATCTGGCTCCTCGGGAACGACTTCGGTAGACCCAGATATTCCTAATAGCCAAGAAAAGCCCGTTTTGCCTGGCGGGCAAGGTGGGCCGGGTGGAGTCGTTGGTCCTGTTGGCCCCGGAGGATAAGCAAAAAAAATCCAATGACCGGAATTATAAATTCCAACCATTGGAGTGCTTAAAGTTTTCTGATGTATCTATGCAACGATACTAACGTTTTCGGCTTGTGGGCCTTTCTGGCCTGAAACCACTTCGAACGCTACGCTCTGACCTTCGAGCAGGGTACGACGTCCTTCCGCGTTGATGGCGGTGAAATGTACGAATACGTCGTCGCCGTTATCGCGGGCAATGAAGCCGTATCCTTTTTCATCGTTGAACCATTTAACAATACCAGTTTCTTGTTGTTCTGACATAACTATCTTTACTCCTAAACGGGCCGGGGTTTCCGACCTTATTCTTCTTACCTTTAACCAATTCCAGAAGAGAAACCGGTTGGATCAATTTTGCTGATTGTTTCCAATCAGGGGCGATACTAGGGATTTTAATATTAAAATAGCGAGAACCGTTTTTGGTTTTTTATGGGGACTTTCAGCAATCCTATTTGGTTGATTTGGAAGCCGAAACGTCAAATGTTGGCGGCTCGTTGTGGGGGGATTTCGGGCGTGGAATAGTGCGCGGAATCCAAATCGGTATTCAAATACCAATTAGGGGTTGAAATTATGTTTAACCAATGTAATAAAATCACCCGTTAAAGACGTGATTAATCCGCACATGATTATTATTATGCTACGAAACCAATGGAGATGTGTGCCGTGATACAGCAAAGGATCAAGGTTGAGCTGCCCACCGATGAATATTATGAGGCTGAGGTTGCCTGCCGAAATTCATGCCCGGTAAAGACCGATGCACGTGGCTATCTGATGGCTACTGTGGCAGGGAAATATGAAGAGGCCTATGCCATTTCCCGTGCAACCAATCCCTTTGCCTCGATTTGTGGAAAGGTGTGTGGAGCCCCCTGCGAAAAGGGTTGCCGCCGCTCCGATGTCGACGAAGCCGTTGTCATTCGGAATATCAAGGGTTATCTAACTGACAAACAGGGCCCGGAAAAAGGTGACCTTCATACCCCTCTTACCTATTCCATTGCCGCGGGTTCATTGGACCCGGAGTTTAACGGGAAATCCGTAGGGATCATCGGCGGAGGATGTGCCGGTTACACCTGCGCACACGACCTCGCACGGCTGGGTTACAGTGTCACCATCTATGAACGCTGGGAAACCAGTGGTGGCCAGCTGGTGCAGGGTGTTCCGATTAACCGTTTGTCGCGCGATGTTGTCGCGGCCGAGCTGGCTTCCATCGAAGAGTTCCCCAACATGGGTGTTCAGCGCGGTGTGGATGTCGGGAAGGATATTACCTTTAAGGAGCTCGAGAAAAAACACGATGCGGTGTTTATTGCCGTTGGTTTGGCCAAAGGGAAGAACATCCCGATTCCGAACGCCGACCACAAAGATGTGCACATTGGCTTGGCCTTCCTGTTTGATTTTAACATGCGCGAAAAGTGGGATCTTACGCAGACACGTTCCATTGTGATCGGTGGTGGTGACGTTGCCTTTGACGTTGCCCGTTCCGCATTGCGTTGCGGTTCCCCCGAGGTCCAGCTGGCTTGTCTCGAACGCGAGCATCTCGGTGAAATGACCGGCTCGGTCGATGAACGTGACGGCGGCCGCCGAGAAGGTGTCGTCATTAACGATGGTTGGGGCCCCGTTGAAATTGTGATTGAAAACGGCCAAATCAAGGGCCTGCTGGTTCAGAAAGTTAAGCGTGTGTTTGACGAAGAAGGCCGTTTCTCTCCCGAGCTTGAAGGGGAGCCCCGGTTGATTGAAGGCGACGCCGTCTTTATGGCCGTGGGGCAGGGTTCTGATCTTGATTTTCTCCAAAACTCGGGAGTTGAAATTACCGACCGGGGCGGCATTAAGATTTCTAACGAAGAAACGCTGGCGACCAGTAAACCCCATGTTTTTGCCGGCGGCGATATTGCGCATGGCCCGAAACTCTTTATTGACGCAGTGGCGTCGGGCAGCAAGGCGGCGCAGGGGATTCATGCTTATTTGTCCGGCGAAGCGCCTCAGTCATTGAAACGCAAGCTGACCTTTACCGATCTGGAAACCTATGCACGTGGCTCTGTCTATGTCGACGAAGAACGCGAGGAGCGCGAGGAACTGCCGGTCAAGCCGGCGGAAGAACCGGAATTCAACACAACGGTCGAATATCCCGATGACAAGGCCAGGAAGCAGTCGGCTCGCTGTCTTGAGTGTCATATCCACCCAACGTTTGAAGGTGATATTTGTATTTTGTGCGGTGGATGTGTCGATGTCTGCCCGTCCTACTGCCTTTCAATGGTAACCGTTGACCGCCTGGAGGGCGGCGAGGAGATCAAGGTTTTGGCCGAGATGGAATTTGGAAGCATGGAGGTGGCCGAGGCCGAGGGGTCGGCCATGCTGTTTGATCCGCTCAAGTGCATCCGGTGCGGCATGTGTGCGCAGAAGTGCCCGACCGGCGCCTGCAAGATGTCGGTCAACAGTTTCGAGGATTGCTACGCGTAAGGGGACCCGGATGCTTGTGCTGACGATCATACTTTTAATTTCGACCACGGTGTTGGGGATCATTTTTTTCGGCCTGTTCTGCTGGGCTGTGAAAGACGGACAGTTTACGGATTCAGAAGAGGCGAAGTATGTGATTTTTCGTGAGGATGAAGCGCATCCCGCAAGAGTGATTGATGGAGGAAAGAGTAATGGAAAAAAGAAATAAGCCGGTTTCGAACCGACGTGAAATGATTGCCTTGGGCTCGGCCTTCGGTCTGATGGGCCTGGCGGCAGCCGGAACCGGCGGAGCGTTGTTCAAATATATGTTTCCGGTGGTATCCTACGGAACGCCGCAAAAGTTTCTGGTGCCGGTGGATGATCTTCCCGATGTTGGGGATGAGCTTCTTTTTGAGGATCAAAAGGTTATTTTGCGCCGGCAAACCGAAACCGAAATTGCTGCCATCTCATTGGTCTGCACCCACCTTGGCTGCACGGTAAACCGGGTGGAAACCGGCTTCCAGTGTCCGTGCCATGGTTCGCAGTACGATTCGGATGGACTGGTGGTCGGTGGTCCCGCCCCCAAAACACTGCATTGGCTTCAGATCAAAAAAGTGCCGGGCAACCAACTTGAAATCGATCGGGGAAGCTCTTTGCCGGAGCAAAGTTTCTTTGCCGTGTAATCCGTTTATCCTGTCGCATCGTAAGGGGAGTTTATATGAATGAATTTATCCAGCAGGCCAAGGAGTTTGGTGCCAAGGTCTACGACTCAATATTCAGGCACCGCTTTGACAACACGGGGCTGACCAAGTCGAAGATCATGTTCAGCAACGTGTTTTTGCATATTCAGCCCGTGAAGATTCATAAACGTTCGGTCAAATTCAAAACCACCATGGGCCTGGGTTTGATCACGTTCTATCTGTTCCTGATTCTGACCGTCACCGGCATTTTGCTGATGTTCCACTATGTTCCTTCCACCGCGTTGGGCCCGGACGGACTTCCGGATGCGTACAGTCGCATGCTCAATCTGCGCAGTAATGTTTTTTGGGGTGGGTTCATCCGTAATATGCACCGTTGGGCGGCCCACGGCATGGTCGCCTTTGTTGCGTTGCACATGCTCCGCGTCTATCTGTCGGGTGCACACCGCGGCGGACGTGAATTCAACTGGGTAATCGGCTGTATCCTCGGCCTGCTTACCGTCTTCCTTTCCTACACCGGGTATCTGCTTCCGTGGGACCAGCTCGCATTCTGGGGAGTGAAAGTCGGCACCGAAATCGCAAAAATCGCCCCGGGCGGTGCGATCATCCGCGGGATCCTTCTGGGCGATGTGGATGTTGGCAGCGAGGCCCTGATCCGCTTTTATGTGCTGCACGTAGCGGTGCTTCCAGCCGTCATGGGAACGTTGATCGCCATTCACTTTTTCCGCATCCGCAAGGATGGCGGTCTAGCCCGCCCGGCTGATACCTCCAAGGAAAAGCAGATCCCCGATGAAGAGTTCGGTCCGGTTAAAAACGCATCCGTCTTCAAGTCGGCACGCAGTTACAAGCTGGTGGAAATCGTGAAGGGCAAGGAACCGAAGGTGAATGAGGAAGTCGACCAGATGATGTTTGCCTGGCCGAAACTCATTGTCCGCGAGTTGATCGTATTGCTCGGCGTGGTCGCCTTCCTGAGCTTGATTTCCGTCCTGTTCGATGCGCCGCTCGAAGGTCCGGCCGATCCGAACCACCCGACCAACCCATCGAAAGCCCCTTGGTATTTCCTCGGGCTGCAGGAGCTCGTCAGTTACAACGGATTTATCGGCGGCATTGTAATTCCGGGTATACTGGCCGCCGCCACCATGGTGCTGCCCTACCTCGAAATCTTTCTTGAATCTTTCAACAAAACGTATCGTAAGAATATTCCCGGCGTTTGGTTTGCAAGGGAGCGAAATATTGAAAACGCCCTGTTCATTGGAATGTATATCTTCATGTTGGTGTTGATCATTATCGGCGTTTACTTCCGGGGTGAAAACTGGGCGATTGCCTATCCGTGGGAGCACGTGGCCGGGGGAGGACACTAAGATGATAAAGGACTATAGAGTACTGTTGGTATTGGCATTTGCTGGACTGGTGCTGTTCGGCATGTCGCTTATGAAGGAAATGAATCCGACCTACGCCAAATACCAGAATGCCTACTACGAGAAACTCGGCGTCGATGACTTTACTGTTGAAATCAAGCAGGTGAATGTCAAAACCCCCGGGGCGATTCTGGTGGACCGCTGTCAATCCTGCCATGTTGGAGCTTCGAATCCCGATGCGGCCGATCTTGAACAACCCCTGGGTTCGCACCCGGCCATTGTTGAAGGCGTGGATAAGGATCCACACAATTTTACAAAGATTGGCTGTGTGGTCTGTCACGATGGCAACGGCCGTGCGCTCAAGGAAGATGATGCCCACGGCGAATACCACGGTTGGCCATTGCCTTTGCTCGCGGGCAAAACCGTTCAGGCCAATTGCAATCGCTGCCATGCAATGGAAGCAGGGCATCTGGCCGGTGCCGAACAGTATGAACAAGGTCGGGAGCTCTTTATTCAAAAGACCTGTTGGGGCTGCCATACCATCGCGGGCGTATCCACGGCATCGCAAGCCCCGGAACTTTCCAATGCGGGCGGAAAATTCCATTTTGAATATCTCGTGGAATCCATTGAAGAACCAACCGCCAACCTCGCCACATCTAAAATGCCCAAGTTCGATTGGGTCGGGGACGAGGAAAAAGTAGAGGCGCTGGCGACCTATCTGAAAGGCCAGCAAAAGGAACGTCTCCGTTCGCAGGAAAGCGCACCCATTGGCTATGCGGGCCCGAAAGTGCATGAAGCCCGGATTACCTCGCCGAGCGTCGAGGCCGGGCGCATGATCTTTGCCGGCGCAAAGATCAAAGGCGACCAGACGCGGGGCGGTTGCATCAATTGTCACTCCTTCCGCGACAACAACGGTGTGCTGAGTGGCGGAAGTATCGGCCCGGAATTGACCTATGCGATCCGCGCCCGCGGCCGGGACTATGTGAAAAAGCACATTGCCAATTCCCGCTCGCATGTGGCGGATTCAATCATGCCGATCTTTAAGGAATATTCCGATGCCGATCTGGAAAGCCTCGTATCTTTTCTTTCAACGTTCGCCTACAAGCCCGGCTCCGGACAAAGCGGAGCGGAACTTTTCGACAACTTCTGCGTTTCCTGCCATGGAGAAAAAATGGACGGAAACGGACGGGTTGCCCGTATGCTCGATCCGCTGCCGCGGGCGTTCACGCCTCATTTTGTCGGTTCTTACGAAACCCGTTTCAAGGAATCGATCCGCGAAGGCGTCAAGGGAACGGCCATGCCGGCATGGAAGAAAATTCTTTCCGAAGAACAGATTGATGCCTTGATTGGCTACATCGAGGAACGAACTCTGAAAGACACCCCCGCCTTCGAGCGGCTGAAGGTCAGGCGTCCCAAACCTGGAGATCGGGAACGTCTCGATTACCGGAATAAAGGGATCGAACTGGTGGCGGGCAGACCCGGGAAAGGGCTGGAGGCTTTCCAGAAATATTGCACGGCGTGCCATGGAAAGCTGGCCAACGGGAAGGGGCCGAACGCCTACTATCTCGAGCATCCACTGCCGCGCAACCTGATTAATAAGGAATTCATGAACCAGGCATCGGTTACGGATGATCGACTCTATGAATCAATCCTGCTGGGAGTGGCCGGGACGCCCATGCCTGCCCACGATTTTTTAAGTGATCAAAAAATTCTGGATATCATTTCCTTTATTCGAGCCGACACCACCGAGGACAAGAAATAATGAAACAAGATACTGCCGCAAAAACAATGGTTATTGCCTCGACCCTTTTCTTTGGGATGGCACTGACGATGGGGCTTTTGACCGCCCTGAAATTCATCGTACCCACGGTGGGCGAAATCGAATACCTTTCGCTGCCGCGTGTACGCATGTTGCATACGAACATCAACCTGTTCGGCTGGCTGCTGCAAGCAAACATGGGCATTCTGTTCTGGATCATGCCGCGTATTCTCCATACCAAACTGTTTTCCGAAAAACTGGGCGTGGTGATGGGGGTACTCTACAACATCGCAATCCTCGGCGGACTGACCAGCATCGTGCTCGGACACGTTAAAAACGTGGAGTATGGCGAAATTCCCGCCCCGTTCGATTATCTTGTCGCCATCTGCTGGGTCATGTTTGCCATCAACATTATCGGCACCATTGCAACACGTAAGGTGAAATACCTCTATGTCACCGTTTGGTACACGCTGGGTGCGGTCATCTGGACGACGTTTGTCTACATTACAGGGAACATGATCAGCCAGCTGCCGATGGTTATGGGAATCAACCAGGCCAACCTGATCTGGTTCTATGTGCACAATGCGGTGGGCTTGATCTTTACTCCGATGGGGGTCGCGATTGCCTATTACCTTATTCCCAAGCAACTTGATACACCCATTTATTCCCACAAGTTGAGCATGATTGGCTTCTGGGTTATCTCCTTTGTTTATGTGTGGACCGGAGCCCACCATATGATCAACGGGCCGGTTTCGTATTGGCTGCAAACGGTGGCCATTATCTTCTCGTTCAGCCTCATTATCCCGGTCATGGCGGTGATCACGAACTTCTTCGGCACGTTCGCCACCGCCCCGCGCAGGGTCCGTATGGATGGCCCGATTCCCAAGCTATTGATGATGGGCACCGTGTACTATATCTTCACCTGCCTGCAGGGGCCGTTTCAGGCGATTCGCTCGGTCAACGAAATTACCAGCAAGACCGACTGGGTGGTTGGTCATGCCCACATGGCCCTGTTTGGCGCATTTTCATACTTCGCCATGGCGGGGATCTACTACGTTGCTCCAAAACTGGCTGGCCGTGAATTGTATTCGAAGAGGCTGGGCGATCTGCATTTTTGGATCATGACCATTGCCAGCGTTCCGTTTTTCGCGGTGCTCTGGATTAGCGGTGTCATTCAGGGATTTGCCTGGTTGAATCCGGAGAACACTTTCGTTGAAACGCTGGCCGCGATCAAACATGCCCACATCATCCGCTTTTCCACCGGTGGAATGATCTTCGTGGCCTATTTCCTTTTCCTGTACAATGTGCTTCAGACCTTTTTCGGGCACTACGCCGAAAAAACCGAACTGCAAGTGAAGCCTGATGCCGATCTAAGAGGGTAAACAAATGAAAAAGCTAGATGTTGAAAAAAGCCTTATTCTAACGGCACTCGGGGCCTTCTTGATCTTTTCCGTGGGAGCGGTCATGACGACCATTGTCCCGCCTATGGTCGATCAAACCCTCTGGGAATCAGAGTATCCGGTTCATGAATATACGGAACAGGAGAAGCGGGGTATCGAGATTTACAAGCGTGAGGGATGTGTTTACTGCCATACCCAGCAGGTTCGCCATCTTGCGTCGGATCAGCGGCGCTATGGTTGGCGCCTAGTCGAAGCACCTGCATCCGAGTCGTGGGAATATGTAAACGACAAATACCACTTTCTGGGCACAAAGCGCACCGGTCCCGATCTGGGCCGCGTCGGCGGAAAGTATTCCTCTGAATGGCACTGGGCCCACTTCAAGGATCCGCGAAACATGGGGGAAAAATTTCCGGACCGCAAAGGCATCTATGAAAAAGCCTCAATCATGCCCTCCTTTAAATACCTTACTGATGAGGAGATCAAAGACTTGACCGCCTACATCCAGACCCTCGGGCGGAATCAGAACTGGCGTTTGGATGCCGAAGGAAACCCACTGAACGACTACGAAAATTAAATATTTTAAGGTGAAGTTATGGCTGAAGAAAACAAAGACGATATGCTCGAGCAGACCACCGAAGTCAAGCAGGGTCATGCCGATGTCGGCAAGTTCAATATGGGGGTCTATATTGTACTGACGATTGTTTGTGTGGTTTACCTGATCCTGAACTTCAGGCCGTAGGTGGATGGGTGAAGGGGCGGCCACGGTGTCGTTCCTTTAAATAATAATGAGCAAATCAAAATACTCGAAGCGCCGCCGGATCATCCAGGGAATCAGCCTGGCGCTCCTTCTCAGCATTCCGCTCCGCTTCTTTTGCTTTGATTTGGAACATGAATGCCTGCGGGTGTTTGGCAGCGAGTTCGGGTTGGCCACCATGTTCTACCCGCTCTTCCTGATTCTGGGCTTGTTGATCTATGTGCTCTACCTCTCCATGAAAAAGGGGCGCATCTTCTGTTCGCACATGTGTCCGATGCATGTGTTTCTTGAAACCGTCAATAGTCCCCATGCCAAAGCATCCAAACATCGAACTTCCAGGATTTGGATCTGGGCCCCAATCTATTCATTCCTGCTCATGGAAGTTGTCATTTCATTCTTCCAGCCGATCGATAATCAGTTGCGGTTGATCGCATCGGGACACCATGCTCTTATTGGAATAGCCACTGCTCTGTTCGCGGGCTTCATGATCCTTTTTGTGGGATATCAGGAACGGTTCTGCAAAAAGGGGTGCCCCTACGCATTGATCCAGATGCTGCTGCAGTCGGACAACACGCGAACCATGAAGTTCGCCAACCCGGAAAAAACCTGCACCAACTGCCGCGGATGCGATGATATCTGCCCGTTCAACCTTCGGGCCCGTTTCGAAAGTACGGGACACGAGTGCACCAACTGCAACCTCTGTCAGGAAGCCTGTACCGAGGAGTTGGGGCAGGGCAATAGCCTCTTTCATCTCATTGATCCCGATTCCGCACAGTAGCGAATGGTTGAACACAATGGTGTTCAGCGCTGTCGAACAACTCAGATCCATGGGGTGAATGACAAATGGCGACTTCACGCCTTGTGGGAGGTGTACCATGAAAAAACTCATACTAATTGCATTGATGTGTATAAGCCAAATCAGTGTTTCTGAAAACCTCGTTACGTTGGATGGAACCGTCTATAAAAATGCGACCATTATATCCGCCGATCCGGAGCGGATGTTGATTGTGCACGATGGCGGAGGCTGTCAGGTGGAATACGCTGATCTGGCCGGCCCTCTGTCTGCTGAGCAGCGGAAAACTGTTGAGGAAGAGCTCAAAGTCTATGCCGAACGGCAAGTTCGTATGGAACGGTTGAGGCAGGAAGCTGAAGCGAAGCGGGTGGCACAGGAAGCATTTGTTCAGGCACAGCGTGATAAAGGTCTGATCTTGTTTGAGGGAGACTGGATGAAGCCCGCCGATCGACAAGAAATTCTGGCGGCCCGGGAACTGGACCGGATTGAGCAGGAACAGGTGTTGATGGAACTTGAAAAACAGAAAGCGGAGTTGCGAAAAGAACAACTAATGGCTGAACAGGAAAGGCAGCGGCTTGAAGAGTACAGGAGATCCCGGCGCACCTATTATTACTACAGCTATCCCTCTTCGCGCGTGAGCACGGGCTGTTGTGGAACGTCGTCTTGCCGGCACAAGAGCAGAAATAATTATTCCTCGCACCGATACAGATATCCCAAAAACAGCTTTGGCGTGTCGTTTTCAACGGGCGGAAACTCAATCTCGCTGAGAAGCGGTTCCTCCTACTATGTCCGGAACCAAAACCGATCGAATACCTGCAGATAGCAATCATACGAACACGATGTGAGCCAAAAAAAGAGGAGTGTCTGCTGGGGCCATTGGCCTCAGATTTTGTTTGGTGCGCCCGGCAGGGCGCATTCGCTTGAGGGTGAAAGTCCCTCACG